>NZ_PJKB01000003.1:300000-491109 GCF_002884975.1 Akkermansia muciniphila
CGGCCTTGCTTTACGCCTGGCTCTTCTTCGGGGGATACTGGCTGGTAAAGGGCGTTACGGCCTGGATGGCCTGAGGAAAATTCCGGAAAGACCATCATTCCGCATTCCCTGCCATGAAGAGCCGGGTTTCCGAGGAATTTTGAATAGCCAAACCGTTTGAAAACGCTATAGTACACGCACCCTGTTTAAAAAACCATGGCAACCAAATTATTCATTCCCGGACCCACTGAAGTAGCACCTGAAGTACTGGCCGCCATGAGCGGCCCGATGATGGGCCACCGCTCCAAGGCCGCTTCCGCCCTGCAGCGCCGCATTTCCGATAATCTGCGCCGCATTCTGCTGACAGACCAGGAAATCCTGCTTTCCACTTCTTCCGGTACGGGCCTGATGGAAGGCGCCGTGCGTTCCTGCACCGCCAAGCGCGCCGCCATTTTTTCCGTGGGAGCCTTTGGTGACAAATGGTACAAGATTGCCACCGGCAATGGCGTTCCCGCAGATATTTTCAAGAGTGAGCTCGGCCAGCCCACCACTCCTGAAATGGTGGACGCCGCCCTGGCTACCGGCAAGTATGATACGATCTGCATCACGCACAATGAAACGTCCACCGGCATTCAGAACCCTGTGGAAGGAATCGCGGAAGTGCTCAGGAAATACCCGGACGTGGTATGGTGCATGGATGCCGTAAGCTCCGCTGCCGGTTCCCGGATTGAAACGGACAAGCTGGGCGTGGACGTGCTGGTGACTTCCACCCAGAAGGCCCTGGCCCTTCCTCCCGGCATGGCTGTCTGCACGCTGTCCCCGAAGGCTTATGAACGCACCGCTTCCGTTCCCAACCGCGGCTGCTATTTTGACCTGCGTTCCATTTACGACACCATCCAGAAGAAGGATTACCAGTACACGAACACCCCCTGCGTTTCCATCATGTACGCCATGGACCTCCAACTTCAGCGCATCATGCAGGAAGGCGTGGAAAACCGCTTTGCGCGCCATGAAGCCATGGCGGAATTCGTGCGCTCCTGGGCGGACGAGTATTTCAGCGTCTTTGCGAACCGCGACCACCTCTCCCGCACCCTGACGGTGATCAGCAATACCCGGGACATTGACATTGCCGCCCTGAACAACGTGCTGATCGAACGCGGCATGCAGCTTGGCAACGGTTACGGAGACCTGAAGAACAAGACCTTCCGCATCGCCCACATGGGTGAACTGACGATGGATGACATGCGCTCCATCACGTCCAATATCGTGGACATCCTGAAGCTCAAATAATCCCTCTTCTCTCCCCTTCCCGGGCCTGCCGGGAAAGGGGGGAGCCTGCCTCTCCGGAGGCATGAAAGGAACGGCTTTCCATGCACAAGATGCTCCAAGCAACTCTGCATACCTTGTCCGCCATGGCCCCGGCCTGCGTTCCGCCGCCTGTTTCCCGCATACGGACGTTGCGTTACAGGTTCCGTTACTCCTGATCCTATCCCTTTTCTTATATTTTCATGTCCACGCTCCATCCTTTTCCGGCCCTGCGCCCCCCGCGCGAACTGGCCGCGCAGGTTTCCTCCCTGCCCTACGACGTCATGAACCACCGGGAAGCCAAAGAAATGGCCGCCGGGAATGACGCCTCCTTCCTTCACATCTGCCGCTCCGACATTGACATGAGCGAAGCCGCCATTCATGACCCGGAAACCTATGCCAAAGCCAGGGAAAACCTGGAGGCGTTCGTGAACAAGGGGTACCTGGTGCGGGATGGCGCGCCGTCCTTCTACATTTACCGCCAGATCATGTGGGGACGCGTGCAAACGGGCATCGTCGGCTGCGCCTCCGTGGACGAATACGCCAACGGCACCATCAAAAAACATGAACTGACCCGCCGGGAGAAGGAGGTGGACCGCATTGAACACTTTGACGCCTGTTCCGCCCAGACGGAGCCGGTCTTCCTGGCCTACCGGAAGCACGAGGGCCTTTCCGGCATCATCCGGGAATGGATTAAATTCCATAAGCCGGAATATGATTTCACCACGGATGACGGCGTCACCCATATCCTGTGGCCCGTTTCCGATCCCGGTACGGTGGAGGCCATCCGGAAAGGCTTTGAAGAAGTGGACGCCCTGTACATTGCGGACGGCCACCACCGCACGGCTTCCAGCGCCGCCGTCTCCGCCAGACGCCGCCGGGAACACCCGGACTACACGGGAGAGGAGGAATTCAATTACCTGATGGCCGTAGTTTTTTGTGATGAAGACCTTTTCATCATGGATTACAACCGTGTGGTGCGCGATCTGAACGGCCTGAGCCGGGAGGAATTCATGGAAAAACTCCAAACCGCCTTTGACGCGGTTCCCGTGGAAACCGTCCCCGGAGAGGGCTACGCTCCCCGCGCCAAGCACGAATTCGGCATGTACCTGGATGGCCGCTGGTATTCCATCACCGCCAGGCCGGGCACCTTCGCTGCTGGCCACCCCATTGAAAGCCTGGACTGCGCCATTCTCCAGGCCAACCTGCTGGCTCCCATCCTGGGGATTGAAGACCCCCGTACGAGCGACCGCATTGACTTTGTGGGCGGCATCCGCGGCCTGGGAGAGCTGGAACGCCGCTGCGCCAGTGAAATGACGCTGGCTTTTTCCCTGTACCCCGTCACCATGGACGACTTGTTCCGCGTGGCGGACGCCGGGGAAATCATGCCGCCCAAGTCCACCTGGTTTGAACCCAAGCTGCGCAGCGGGCTGTTCGTCCACACCATTGAACAATAATCTTTCCACCACACACCAACATGAACAAGGTTCTTATTCCTACCAAACTCTCTGACGTAGCGGCCAATACGCTTAAAACGACCGGTTATGAAGTCATCCAGGACGCAGACACGCCCCTGGAAGAACAGGCCGCCGCCCATCCGGACACCGTGGCCCTGATCGTGCGCAGTGAAAAAGTCACTCCGGAAATCATGGACGCCCTGCCGTCCCTGAAGCTGGTCATCCGTGCCGGAGCCGGCTACGACAATATCGACATCGTTTACGCCCGCAAGAAAAACGTGGATGTCATGAACACCCCAGGCGCCAATTCCAACGCCGTGGCGGAAGAAGTCATGGCGATGATCCTGGCGTATTACCGCCACATCGTCCAGGCGGACACCACCACCCGCGCCGGCCTGTGGGAAAAGAAGAAGTACATGGGGAGCGAGCTGACCAAGAAGACCGTGGGCATCATCGGGCTGGGAAACATCGGCCGCAACCTGGTCAAACGCCTCCAGGGCTTTGAACCCACCCTGCTGGGCTATGACCACTTCCTGGCCCGCCAGCGCGCCCTGAACATCGGCGTCACGCCCACCAGCATTGAAGACATTTTCTCCCAGTGCGACATCATTACCCTGCACGTTCCGGGCGGGCCCTCCACCCACAACATGGTGAATGCCGAGCTTCTTGAAAGCATGAAAGACGGCGCCGTGCTCATCAACTGTTCCCGTTACGGCGTGGTGGATGAAGAAGCCGTTGCCGCCGTCAAGGCCTCCGGCAAGAACATCGGCTACCTGACGGACGTACATCCCAAGGACGCCGCAGGGGAGAAGCCCTCCGCCGCCGTGGCGGACCTGATCCTGCCCCATCTGGGCGCCAACACCCAGGAAGCCAATACCAAGGCCGCCAAACGCGCCGCGGAACAGATGGTGGCCTACTTTTCCGATGGGGACACCTCCTGCGTGGTGAACGGGGAATCCCCCAACGGCCTCAATCCTGCCCATCTCCAGCTTGCCTTCCTTCTGGCCGCCCTGGCACGCAATGCCGGAGGCAACAAACCGATACGCCGCGTGGAATGCACCTTCTACGGCAACCTGCGCGTATTCCGCAAATGGTTCACGGCCCCCATCCTGGAAGGGCTGCTGCCGCACGCGGAAAAGGGCCTGATGCCCGCCGCGGCGGAAGAATCCCTGCGGGAGCACGGCATCGTCTTCAAAGCCCGCGAACCGAAGGATGACAAGCCGTATGAAGACTCCATCACCCTGGACATCGCCATGGAGGAAGACGGGGAATACGTCTCCACCAGCGTGCGCGGCGTAGTGACGGAAGGCATTCCCATGGTTTCCCGCCTGAACAACTTCAACGGGCTGTATGCGGACCTGCGCGGCACCACGCTGTTCCTGCACTACAAGGACCGTCCGGGCATCATCGCCACCATCGGCTCCGCCCTGTATTCCAACGGCATCAACATTGACAACATTGCCGCTCCGGCTGACCACGCGACCCAGGAAGCCCTGGCCGTGCTGAAGACCAATAAGCCCGTTTCCGACGAATTGCTGAACAAGATTGCGGGAGAGATAGGAGCCATTTCCGCCTTCGCCCTGAATCTTTAACCTGAAAAGGCGCCCCTCCGGAAAATTCCGGAATACCGCTTCCCATGCAGCCCGTTTTTCCGCCTGCCACGGTGGAAGGCGGGCTGTCTTTTTTCTGCCATGTTGACAAGGCACGTCCATTTTTGTACTTTTACCCGAATCATTGGAACACTCTCATGCGCTACGTACTGCTTCTCCTGACTATTTTAACCGCCGGATTTTCCGTCTGGTACTATCAAAACCGCATTTCCCCGGAAGGCAGGGAACTGGCCGCCCGGAAAACGGCCATGGAACAAAACGCCGTGGCTCTGGAGAAAACCGTCAGTGAGACCCGGAAAAAGCTGGATGAAACCCAGGATGCCACGCGGACGGCGGAAGAAGCCGTGGAAAAATTCCAGCAGGCTTATCTTGATCAAAAAAGGCAGGAGCAGCAGGAGGCCCTGGATGCCGCCTACCGGAAGAGCGTAGCGGACCAGCAGGAGGAAGTAGCGGAACATAACCAGAAGATTGACCAGCTGCGCCTGCGCATGAACAGGCAGAAGGAAAACTCCAAATCCGCCAGGGAAGAATTGCTGCAGAAGAGGGAGAGCATGAAAACCCTGCTTGCCAAACTGGCCGACAAGCAGCGGAGCCTTCAGACGGAACTGGGACAGGCGGAACGTGAACTCTCCAAGAACCGTGAAGACGCCAAAGCCAAAAAGAAATTTTCCGGAGCCGCCCCCCAGAAGGAGAATATTGCAGGCCTTCAGGCGCAGATGAACCGCATCCGCGCGGCAACCGCCGCCATCAATAAAAAAATGCGCCTCCTGGACGCCGCTCTGGAAGCCCAGGAAGAAAATGCCGGCAAGCAGGAGCTCCAAATGCAGAAAGCGGAGGAAAAACTTACCGAAGAGAAAAACAAGGCCCTGGCCGCCGATGACCAGGAAGAAAACACCCCCCCGGACATGGGAGATGAAGAATTACTGGCCGCCGCCGGATACAGGGAGCAGTCCAAACCCGTCAGGGAAGCTCTGGAGAAAGCCAGGAAAGAAGAGGAACAGGCTTCCCGGGCTTATGACGAGGCCCGCGCAGAACTGCGCCATTCATCCAGGGATGAAGTAAAAAAGCTGGAGAAAGAGGAGAAAGACCAGGCCTCCTTCCGGAAGCTGTTCACGGGCGGCGCCTCTGTAGCGGGTTTCCTTCTGCTCCTGTTCACCGTGGGCGCTTTCCGGCGCAGCAACGGCTGAACCTGTTCCCGTTCATTTTAACATTCCGGATGCAGGGCCATCCCCTGCATCCGGATTCCCGCTCTTCCGGCAGCCCTCCGCAGGCGTTGACGGACGACGCCGATATGATAGTCTCAGGCCTGCCTGATCATGCTTACACTGGCCCAGCTTCACGGACAACCGGAAATTTTCCATTCCATCCAGGGGGAAGGCGTTTCCCAGGGAACGCCCTGCGTCTTCCTGCGCCTGGCAGGCTGCAACCTGGCCTGCTCCTGGTGTGATACGGCGTATTCCTGGAACGGATCAGCCCCTGCCGTGCGGATCACGCCTGAAGCGGCGGCTGAACTGGTGCTCCATTATTCATGCAGGCGCCTGGTCCTCACGGGGGGAGAACCGCTCCTCCAGCAAAAAACCCTCCCTTCCCTCCTGCGCCTGCTGCCGGAACATGCCGTGGAAATGGAGACCAACGGCACCATCATGCCGGATGCGGAGCTGCTGGAACGCATCACGCAGTTCAACGTGTCTCCCAAGCTTCCCCACTCCGGCAACGATGCCGGCAGGGCCTGGAAGCCGGATATCCTGCGCCGCCTGGCGGACACGGAAAAAGCCTGGTTCAAATTTGTAGTGGCGTGCGAAGAAGACGTGGAGACCATCCTGCGGCAGGCTTCCCGGGCCGGTATTCCCGCGCAACGCATCCTCATCATGCCCCTGGCTGCCACACGGCAGGAACTGGACGCCATGCGGGAGCCAACGGTGGAATGGTGCCTGCGCTACGGCCTGCGCTTTTCAGACCGCCTGCACATCGCCATCTGGGGCAGCAAAAAGGGCGTCTGAAGACGCCCTTGCTTTTAAACGGCTGGAACTTTCCCGGCAGGAAGGGCCCTTACAGGAAACCCTCTCCTGCTGCTTCCGCGGCCTACACCTTCTGCTTCAGGTCCAGCAGCATCTGCGCGTTGCCGGGATATTTGTTCAGGAAAAACAGGAAGCGTTCCATGGCTTCCACAGGCTTGTGCCCTGCCAGGGCGCGGCGGATCAGGTTCATCTTGTACAGCCATGCCTCCGGCATAATCAGCTCTTCCCGGCGCGTCCCGGATTTCAGGATATCCACGGCAGGGAAAATATACTGTTCCGCAATGCGGCGGTTCAGCACCAGCTCCATGTTGCCCGTTCCCTTGAACTCCTGGAAAATCAGGTCATCCATGCGGCTGTTGGTCTCCACCAGGGCCGTGGCGATGATGGTGAGGGAACCGGCCTGGCGCGTATTGCGCGCGGCGGCAAAAAGGCGGCGGGGCATTTCCAGCGCGCGGGCGTCAATGCCCCCGGACATGGTGCGCCCGCTCCCCTTGTCCGCGTTATTATAGGCACGGGCAAGGCGCGTGATGGAATCCATCAGCAGGAAGACATGCTGTCCGGCTTCCACCAGCCGTTTGGCGCGCTCAATGCAGAGTTCCGCCATGCGGCAGTGGTCACGCACTCTTCCGTCATTGGAAGAAGCATATACCTCAGCGCCGGGCAGCGAACGCTTGAATTCCGTCACCTCTTCCGGGCGTTCGTCCACCAGCAGCACCATCAGGTGGATGGAATCCTTGTAATTCTCCAGAATGGCTTCCGCCATGTGCTGCAGCAATGTGGTCTTGCCCGCACGCGGGGGAGAAACGATCAGGCCGCGCTGGCCGCGCCCGATTGGCGCAATCAAATCCAGCGTGCGCGTGGTATAACGCTCCGGACGGGTTTCAAAGGAAATGCGCTTGTTCGGATTGACCGCCTTGAGCTCTTCAAAATGCGGGTTCTTGCGCGCCTTCTCCGGAGCGTCTCCATTAATGGTGGTGATTTCCGTCAGCAGAATGCCGCGGTCATGGCGGCAGGCCTGTCCATGCACCCATACGGCGGGACGCAGGCCGAACTTGCGGATCATGTCCTGCGGAACGTAAACGGCTTCCGCAAAGGCGTCAAAATCATTGTCCTGCTTCCTTAAAAAGCCGAACCCCTTATTTGTAATTTCCAACAGGCCGTCCACAGGCTCCGGCGGTCCCAGCTCACGGGGAGCGTTATTCTGGGGTGCGGTTCCCTCCTGATGGTTATTGTTCCAGCGGTTCTTGACCCGGTCATTGCCGTTCCTGCCATTGCGGCCGTCCTGGCGATTGTTCCGGTTCTTGTTGAAACGGTCGTTATTATTGTTATTACGGCGATTCTGCCTGTCAAAACGCTGTCTCTGCGGCTCATTGCCCCGGTGGTTTTCACGGGCGGCGTCCGCGGATAAATCCGCCGCGCCTTCCTGCACCACCTTGATGGACGGGGCGGAACCATTCGCATCCTCCCCCCCCTCCTGTGCGCGAGGTTTTCTCACAAACCTCTGGCGGATCACCCTCGGCCTGCCTTCCCCGGACTGCTCAGGAGCGGCGCCCGGTTCCGCAGGAACCATGGGAACAGAGGCTTCCGCCCTGGCTTCCCCCGCGGTATCGCCCTCAGGAGCGACAGCTTTGGTGAAACGCCTGCGGACAGGCTTGACGGGGGCCTCCGTTACGGGCGCGTCATGGGCACCGTCCGTTTCCGGCACTTCCTCCACAGGCTTCTTGCGGGGACGTCCGCGCCGCGGCTTGGCCGGGGCCTCCTCCGTACCCTCCTGCGCCGGAATTTCAGCACTGCTTTTGCGGACAGTCTTCTTTTTGGGTTCAGGCGTTTCCCCCATTCCTTCACCCGCCATTTCCGGAACCTTTTTCCTTGCCGTCCTCTTGCGGGGAGCGGGGGAAGCATCCGGTCCGGATGCGGAAAGCTCAACGGCAACCTGGGGCTCCGAAGGAGTTTCCGCCGCAGGCTTGGCTCTGCGAACAACACGTTTTTTGGGCGCCGGCTCCGGAGAAACCTGCTCCGGAGTCAAATCTGGGGGGGTATCAGACATGGAAAAGAAAATTGGACTGCAACAACAGGCGTCTCCTGAAAGACAACGGCGTTAGTCAAGCTGTTCGAGGATTTCTTCCGCCACGTCGAAATTGGAGAAGACATTCAGCGCGTCGTCGTAATCGTCCAGCGCTTCATACAGGCGCAGGGCGGCTTTTGCCGTATCCAGATCATTAATCACGGAAATGTTCTGCGCTACGGAAATCAGCTTCATGGAAATCACCGTATGGCCAGCCTCGCGCAGGGCGGCGCATACATTATTCAGTTCCGTCGGGTCCGTTACAAACACCCATTCGTTATCGGTATCCCCCTGCTCCACATCGTCCGCGCCGCATTCCAGCGCCAGATCCATGGCGGAATCCTCCGTCAGGCCTTCCGCCATGATGCGGGCTTCTCCCTTGCGTTCAAACTGGTAGGCCACGGACCCGGGCGTGCCGATGCTGCCCCCGTTCTTGGTGAAAAGAGTCCGGAGTTCGGAAGCGGAGCGGTTCGTGTTGTCCGTAGCCACTTCAACCAGGAAAGCCGTACCCGCCGGGCCGTAGCCCTCATAAGTAATCTCCTGAATGGTGGCCCCTCCCAGTTCCCCGGTTCCCTTCTTGATGGCGCGTTCAATATTCTCCTTGGGGGTGGACACGGCCTTGGCCCCGTCAATGGCGGCGCGCAGGCGCGGATTCAGGTCAGGATCTCCGCCGCCGCTCTTGGCGGCCAGCATGATTTCATGGGCAAAGCGGGCAAAGACCTTGCCCTTCTTGGCATCTTCCTTAGCCTTAACGTACTTGATCTTAGACCATTTATTATGTCCTGACATAGAATTGGGAATAATAGTAAGTGAATGTAAAAGAGACAAACTAACCAGCGGAACTGTTCTTCAACCCGGGCGAACACATTGTCTTTCGCAAATACCACGCAGGAAGGGAATCAGGGTGCGGCCATCCGTAAATACGTTACAGGGACCGGATACTCTGCCGGGGAACACGCCGCACACCCCTCAGGGCTCCGGCTACCGCTTGGCAGTCACTCTCAACACACGCAAAATAACGTATTCCCCAGCATTGGCAATACTTTTTTAGGTCACGGAAACACAGGAGCAATGCCGGGGAATGGGATAGGCAGTCTCCTCACCAACCAAGAGGAAAAGAGGCCTCCTGCGGGAATGTACCTCTTCCCGTTTAACTTGACGAAAAAGCGGACTGCCAATGAAAAAGCCGAGCTGAACGCTTTATCCGTCTCCGTCAGTCCTCATCATCCTTTACCTCTTCTCCATCATCCCGATTATCGGCCTCATACACGGTCACATCATCATCAAGCATGGAATAATACGTATAGGAATCAGAAGATTCCCTGTCCAAAGTTTTCAAAAGGCCTTTCTTTTCTTTTTTCAACTGTTTCAGTTCCCTGCCATGTTCATCAAAATAAGCAATCTGTTGAACTCCCTTCTCTGGATAAGAAAAACGGATAATCGCACACTTCCTCTGATGATCGGAACTTAACTTTCCGTCTTGGTCGTAGTACCGTATTTCCTTTATAGCGCGGCCTCCCCCCAAGTCGCTCCCACGCTCATAATGATCCGCACAACGCCGGGCCCACCCCTGGAGGCCACGAGTCAACCGGCCAAACTTATCCGTATATTCAGCTTCAGCTACATCATAAGGGTCCAGATAATATTTTGTTTGAAGCAGATTTTCGGGCAGGAATAACCGCAATTGATTAATATCGTTCCAATCACCGAATCTTCCTTTTAAATAAAAGGTTTTTCTTGTTGAGGCTGTCAATTCCGCTTCCCATCCTTTGTGAACTTCCAGGCAACTAACGCCCGCATCCCCGGCGGGTGTTGCTTTATATTGATGGTAACGGATCATCCGTCCTTTCGGAAAAATAGCCGGACGTTCCACATCTACAGGATCCTGGTCTGCAACAATTCTTGAATCATCTCCTTTTCCAAAAAAGGATTCCCTGAAAATGAAGGAACCATTGAGAATCCCCGCCCCTGCCTGGCGAATAACCTCTCCCCGGTGGTAAGAACCATTTGTACAAAGAGCATTTTCTCCCCGGACACCATAAAAAGTGACGCACCTCCGCCCCCTATTTTCTTCCACCACACGCATGTGATAACCCTGATCGTCAAGGCCACAGATTTTCCCTTCCGGAGTGAAATAAGTGTAAATACTCAACGCATATTCCTGAATGTCCGTCCATGCCCGGTCGTTCGTTTCATCATAATCCTTTTTGGGGTAAAATCCGGACAGGAGGTTCAAAAACTCTCCCTGCTTCCGGTTTCTTCCGCGGGGCGCGTCGGTCCATTCTTCACAATTAAGAATTAGTTTCCATTGAAGAAATTGATGATGATTGAATTCTATCAACTTTTGTTCACTCCATCTTCCATTGAAGGGAGGATACTTTCTATCGGAATACCCGGGATTTGGAGGTTCCAATAAATCCATCACAGGATGTCCAATAGGGTCTATCATTCGCCTCGCCCCCTCTGAAAGAGTTGTCCCGCCCGAAACTGCTATTAAAAAAATGTATAAAAAATACTTCATAACATGATCAATATTATCACCCCTGATGATGCATTCTAATATGATGTAACAGATATATCAATTATTTCAACAAGTTTAACCGCCGCTGCATTTGATCTTCTAAGAGCCATTTCCGGAAAACGTCACGATTATCTGGATGTTGAGCGATAACCGCTTTTGCCGGACCTCCGCTGCCTTTTCCCTGCACAGTCCTTTGGAGGGAAGCAGAATGGTATTCCCCATATTGGAAGAACCCCCGTAATTATCCCCCGCACAGGAAAAAGGGATTTCTGCCGCACGTCCAGCATGTTCCGGCTTCATTAAAAATATCTGCGATATCCGGCCCCGCATTTTCGCGGGAAAACCTCTATTCCGTCATGGCACGGGACCGAAGTTCAACGCCATCTGTGTTATCATTGACTAAGAAAGGAAGACGGGCTTAGATATGCTCCTCTTCCTTTTCTCTGTCTTATGGAACAAGCAGCGCACCAAGAAAAATCACATGCGGCCTTTTCCTCCGTCCTGTGGTCCGCCTTTTTGACGGGCATCAAGCTCTGGGCCGGTATTGTGACGGGCAGCTTGGGCATTATTTCCGAGGCCCTGCACAGCGGCCTGGACCTGATGGCGGCAGCCATGACTTTTTACGCCGTGAAGGTGGCCGCCCGGCCTGCCGACGAAAGCCATCCCTACGGGCATGAGAAGGTGGAAAATCTTTCCGCGCTGGCGGAAACGGCCCTGCTCCTGGTCACCTGCGCCTGGATTGTCTGGGAGGCGGTGGACCGCCTGTTTTACAATGAGGCGGAAATCACCCTCACCTGGTGGGCCTTTGCCGTGGTGGCCGTCTCCCTGCTGGTGGACGTGAACCGCTCCGCAATGCTCCGCCGGGTGGCCAAAAAGCACAAGAGCCAGGCCCTGGAGGCGGACGCCCTTCATTTCACCACGGATATCTGGTCTTCCGCCGTGGTGCTGCTGGGCCTTTTCTGCGTATGGCTGGCCCATCTGGTTCCCGCAGATTCCGTCTGGCACGGACTGCTGGAAAAGGCGGATGCCATCGCGGCCCTGTTTGTGGCGGCCCTGGTTTGTTCCGTGGCCTTCGGCCTTGCCAAGCGCTCCATCCACGCCCTGATGGACGGGGGGTCTTCCGCCCTGACGCACCAGGTGCTGGCCGCCATGAAGAAGAACGCACCGGATTATCCGGTCAAGCGCATCCGCCTGCGTGACGGCGGCGCACGCATTTTTGTGGAGCTGGACGTGGAAGCGCCCGCGGAACTGCACGTGGACGACGCCCATGACGTGGCTGAGTCCATTGAGGGCATTGTGAAGTATGAACTGCCTGAAGCGGACGTCATCGTCCATATTGAACCGGCACAGGAGAATTTTTCCAACATGGAGCCGGATACAGTCGTCCACCGGCTGGCGCTGCGGCACCACGTCCGCATTCACGGTTTTTACGCCGGCAGGGGCAAGCATGCCCCCTGCTATTTCATGGATGTGGAGATTCCTGCGGACTGGCCTCTGGAACGCGGTTACCAGGTAGTAAAATCGTTCCGGGATTCCGTGCGGCATGCTCTCAAGCCGGAGAAGGTGATCTGCCGCATTGAGCCGAATTGCCGGGACATGAAGGCGAACGCCATTCCGGAACACGTTTCTCCGGAGGAGGTGCGCCTGAAGGTGAATCTCATCCTCCAGCAGCACAGGAACATCTGCAAGGTTCTCAAGCTGGACCTGGCACGGGAGGATAATTTCCCAACCCTGACGTGCGTGTGTTCCGCGGATGCCGCCCTGACCATCCGGGAGTGCCACCAGATCGCTTCACAACTGGAAAACCAGATAGAAAACGCCCTGCACCATCTGGGGCGCGTCACCGTCATTCTGAAACCGTCCAAATAAACAGCACTTTATTCATTCCCGCACAAGATACTTTCCGCCCATCATGAAACAAAACAAGTACGACGATAACGCCTTTTTCCGGAAATACAGCCAGATGGACCGCTCCGTGAAGGGGCTGGAAGGAGCCGGAGAATGGAAGACGCTGGAACGGCTCCTGCCGGATTTCCGTGACAAGGACGTACTGGACCTGGGATGCGGCTTCGGCTGGCACTGCCGGTATGCGGCGGAACACGGGGCAGCCTCTGTCCTGGGCGTGGATATTTCTTCAAAGATGATCGCCAAAGCCCGTTCCATGGGAAATGAAGGCATCATTGAATACCGCTGCATGCCCATGGAAGACATCCAGCTGCCCGAGGCTTCCTTCGACATTGTGATCAGTTCCCTGGCCTTCCATTACACGCCGGATTTCAACGGAGTCTGCCGGAACGTTTTCCGCTGGCTCAAGCCGGGGGGCGTCTTTATCTTCTCCGTGGAGCATCCCGTTTTCACCGCCCAGGGCACCCAGGACTGGCAACATGATGAATCAGGAAAAATCATGCACTGGCCCGTGGACCGCTATTTCATGGAAGGGCCGCGGCAGGCTGTCTTCCTGGGAGAAGAAGTGACCAAATACCACAGGACGCTCACTTCCTATCTCGGCGCGCTGGCCGCAAACGAATTCGAGGTAACGGCCCTGGAGGAGCCGCAGCCGCCGCGGGAGCTCCTGGAGTCCGTCCCCGGCATGCAGGATGAACTGCGCCGCCCCATGATGCTGATTATCTCCGCCCGCAAGAAGTAGCGCCCGCGGTGGTCAGCGCCCGGCAACGGGAGCTCCGGGAACTTCACGGTCCAGTTCCGCCCGGATGCGCTGGCGTTCGGAAACGATCTGTTCATCGTCCGCTCCTCCCTCACGCAGGAAGTATTCCGCCATGGACAGGGCCACCTCCGATTCCGAGGAAAAAACCTGGGAGGCTCCGGCCTCCTTCAGCACGTCCACATCCCTCATGTATTTGGTGTGGATCATCACGTCTATGTGTGGGTTGAGCTCCAGGGCCACTCCCACGATCTCCTTGGCGTCCGGAATGGAGGCGGAGAGAATCAGGCTTTCCGCATATTCAATGCCCGCATGGCGCAGGATTTCCCGCTGGCTGGCATCTCCGTAAACGATGTCTCCGCCCTGTTCCCTGATCGCGGTAACGGTATCTATGTTCATCTCCACAATGACGACTTCCACCCCGTTGTCATTCAATATCCTTTTAAGCATCCGCCCCGTGGGGCCAAACCCCACCAGCACCACGCGCCGCGCGTCCGGCGAGGGCAAGGCCATGCTGTTCACCCCGCCCATGTCCGTAAGGCCAATGCCGCGCTTTTGCATCCACTTGACCACAGGGCCAATCTGGCGGTACAAAATGGGATTGAGGGAAATGGAAACCACGGCCGCCAGAATGATGGCCTGGTTGGCGTCCGGCGGCAAAATATTGTACATGAGCCCCATCCCGGCAAGGATGAAGGAGAATTCACCCACCTGCGCCAGAGCCACGGATACGCTCAGAGCCAGCGGCAGCGGGCGCCGCAGGCACCGCACCACCACATAGGCCGCCAGCGGCTTGCCGATCATGACCACCCCCAGCGTCGCCAGGGCCAACGGCCAGCAGTCCCCCACGGACATGGGGTCAAACATCATCCCCACGGAAACGAAGAAGAGCACGGCAAAGGCGTCCCGCATCAACATGGCCTCCGCCGCCGCACGCGCGCAGAAGTCAGACTGGCCCACGACCATGCCCGCCAGAAACGCGCCCAGCACCATGGAGGCGCCGAAGAATTTCGCGGAGCACACCGCCACGCCCAGCGCAATGACCAGCACAGCCAGCGTGAACAAGTCCCGCGCTCCCGTCCGCGCCACATAACGCAGTACGAAAGGAATAACCTTTTTCCCGGCAAGCAGCGTCAGGCCCACCAGAAGGGTCAGTTTGACAAACATCCACCCCAGTTTCTCGAGAATGCCATTCAAGTCCCCGGCGCCGCTCTGGCGCGCCTCCATCACCGCGGGGATGAGCACCAGCAGCAGAATGGTAAAGAGGTCTTCCACCACCAGCCAGCCCAGGGCCACATGGCCGCTTGGCGTGTGAAGGTTCTGATTATCCTCCAGCACCCGGGTAAGAACCACCGTGCTTGCCACGGAAATGGCCATGCCGAACACCAGTCCGGAAATGGTGGACCATCCGAACATCCAGCCCACCAGCACCCCCAGCACGGTAGCCACGGATATCTGCACCACGGCCCCCGGCACAGCCACCCTCTGCACGGCAATCAAATCCTTGAGATGGAAATGAAGCCCCACCCCGAACATCAGCAGAATAACGCCCAGCTCCGCGAATTGTTCCACCGTATGGGAGTCCGCTACAAAGCCCGGCGAGTACGGCCCCACCACCACTCCGGCCAGCAGATACCCCACCAGCGGGGACAAATGCAGTTTTCTGGCAATAAGACCGAAAAGGAGGGCGGCGGTTAATCCGCCGACAAAAGTGAAAATGAGGCTAAAATCGTGATCCATACGCGCGTGTCAGGTCTGAGGAATGTTCTTTGACCAGCAGGTCGTTCCCACGCTACCGCGTTTGATTTCCCCCCACAAGAACGCATTGCGCCGCATCGGAATGCAGTCGCACTTTTTCAAGGCATCCGGTTCAGCGCCCGGAAAACGGGGATTTACCGGATTCTACCATATTTTTATTATTATTAAAAATACTGTTTTTATTTTACTTTCAATTGTTTCTGATTGACTTCAATAACATGGGCTACCTATAAAGCGTGTTGATGAAACTCACCCTATTTATCCTGTCATATCTGGCGGGCCTCTCTATCCTGGCCCCCATGGGCTGGGCGGCCACCCATGAAATCACTACCAAAAACTTCCACATCACGCTCCTCGGCAACGGGGACGGTCCAGCGGACTGGATGGGGACCCGTGACTGGAGTGACGCCCAGATAGCCGCCGTCACCACCACGCTCAATATCTGGGATGACACCTTCCGCAATACCGCTTCCCGGAAGATTGAAGCAACCATCTCCTGGGGCGCCCTTGAAGAAGGCACCCTGGCAGCTTCCTTCTCCAATTATTTTGAATACGACGGGGAAAACTACAATGCGGCCACTTCCACGGAAATCATCTGGAAGGAAGGGGAAGACGTCGCGCTGGACGAAGGGGATATGGATTTCAGGCTCCAATTCAATCCCGTTTACGGCTTCAGCACGGGCAATACCACGCCCCAGAACTCTACGGATTTCATCAGCGTCCTCCTGCATGAAATCGGACACAATGTCGGTTTCAACTCGTTAAACAACGCAGGAGCATACGGAGAATACTACACGATCTGGGATTCCCTGATCACGGATGCCCAAGGCAACCATCCGGGAGAGGCGGGCTTCAATTACCAGTCCGGAGTTTCCTACACCATCGGCTCCGGCGGCCTCACTGTCTACAATCCCTTTATTTTCAATCCCGGTTCCAGCATGTCCCACGTGGACGCTTTAAGCGACCCGGACGCGCTGATGCAATATTCCATCGGGACGGGCATCCAGAGGAGAAACCTCAGTGACCAGGAAAAAGCGCTCCTTGCGGAGATGGGCTGGGTGCTCAAGGATGACCCCACCTATTATGCGTCCGTGGACGGCGCTTCCATCACGGACCAGATTGACCTGGATTTCTTCACCTCCGTTCTCGTCAACCGGAACATGACCATTGATCCGGGTGACGGAGCCACCATTATCCTGCCTTCCCTGAGAGGGGACAAGGCGGAATACAACGTCACCATTACCGCAGGAAAATCCCTGACCGTCAACCTTTCCAACACGGCCATGGATTCCATCTGCGCGGGCGAGGTCATCGGCAATGACGCCAACTTCATCAAGACGGGAGGCAAAAACCTGATGCTGGCCGGCGGCTTTTCCACCACCGGCGCCCTGGACGTGCAGCAGGGGGGCCTGGTGCTTTCCGGCGCTTCCAACACCATCGGGGAACTGAAGATAAACGGTGGCGCTTTCGGCGTATCCCAGCTGGCCAAGGAAGAAGTCACGGCGGAGGTAGGAAAGCTGACGGGCACCAAAGGCTCCATCAACCTCCTGCATTCCACCCTTACCCTGACCGGAACGGACAATACCATTTACAGCGGCCTGCAACTGGTAGGCACCGGCACCATCGCCCTGGCGGAAGGAAAGTCCCTCACCTTTGACGGCAGCAACACCATCGGAGACGCCATCTACATTGACGGGTCCCGGAACGGAACCGTGCACATCACCCGGGGCACGCTTTCCTTCGCCAGCCAGGCCCGGATGGAAATAGCCGCGCTGGCCCTGGATTCCGGAACCTCCACCCTGAATGCGGGAGCCACGCAGAATATCGTCATCCACTCCATCACGGGAGACGGCATTCTGGCGGCCCAGGGAGGGAAAATCACCCTGGATACGGCAAATCCCCTGACCTGGAACGGAGCCCTCCAGGGCACGGGCACGCTCAGCAAGAAAGGAGACGGCAACCTGACGCTGGGCGGCGCAGGCAACGCGGGATTCCATCTGGACTCCTCCAGCGGCGCCATCATCCTGACAGCAGCATCCTCCGCTTACGGCGCCATGACGCTGAACGGCGGCGGCATTTCCATCTTCCATGCCTCCTCCACCACGCGCCTTAACGGGCAGGAGGGCACCCTGACGCTGAATGACGCCGCGCTGTCCATAAGCGGCACGGCCAGCCTCCTGGCGGAAAAAGCCTCCATCACCGGAACCGGCGTCCTGCAACTGAATGCGGATTCCGTGCTCACCGTCCGCAACGGCAACAAGCTGGACACGGACATCAGCATCAGCGGCTCCGGCCTGCTGGCTGTACAGGGCGGAACCTTCACCCTGTCCGGAGACGCCAGGTTTGACGGAGCGGCAGTCGCCGTGGGAACGGACTCCGCGGGCGCCGCGCTGGACCTGGGCTCCACGCGCAATTCCGTAGTAGGCGGCCTGCTGGGGAAAGGCTCCGTGGCCTTCAATAATGGGGTACTTGGCATCCATGCGGAGAAATCCTCCGTCTTCTCCGGCTCCTTCCAGGGGAACGGCACCATCAACAAGAGCGGGCAGGCGGGATGGACCTACACCGGAGCGGGGTCAAACACCCTGAACCTCAACATTACGGAAGGCGAAGTCTCCCTGGTCCGGGATTCCGCCAGCCCCATTCTGCTCAACTCCCTCACGGTAGGCTCCTCCGGCACGCTTACTCTTTCCATGGCCTCTGCCGGGGCCGCCCATAACACCACGCTTCTTCTCAACGGAGCAAGCCAGTTCATGAACGGCTCCACCGTCACGCTCGTGATCAATCCCCTGCTGGCGCAAAACAATACGCCCTTTATTTCCACGGAAGACGGGGCCACGCTGACCGTCCAGGGAGACCGCAACGGAACCACCCTCAACATTGAATCCAATGTCGCCGCGCCGGAAAGAACACTTGAACTGGTGCTCTTTGAAGGGGATCTGGTGGGCGCCGATCTCAATATCAACGCTTACGGCGCATTGGGGACCTATTATTCCGACCTGCATGCGGAAGAACGGAACGGACGGATCGTGCTGACCGGCACGCGCAAGGCGGACAATGCCCTGCTTGCCACGGCTGACACCTCCAATTCCGCCGCCGGGGCCGTCCTGCTCTGGAACTGTGACAAGATTGAAGACGGAACGGAGCTGGGCTATCTGAACCGCGCCGTTTCCGACGCCTGGAATGACGGGGACTACTCCAGAGCCAACCGCCTGCTGAGCGCTTCCGCGGGTACGGCCATTCCCGGCATCCTGGCCGCCCAGAGGTCCGGCCTGCGGAGGGAGATGACCTTTCTCCGCAACCGTGCGGAAACCATGGGGCTTAATCCCAGCAACCTCCCGGGGGACCTCCCCCAGGTGAACGGCTGGATTGAAGCCAACACGGGGAGGGATTCCCTGGACGGCTCCAACGAAGGCAACGGTTTCACGCTCAGTTCCTGGGGCGGCACGGCCGGCCTGGACGTCAACTGCACGGAGAATTTCACCCTGGGCGGCGCCTTTTCCGCCAACTACGGGGATTACTCCTCTGACGGGGCTGATTCCGCCTCCGGCAATTTGGATACCTATTACGTGAGCCTCTTCGGCCACTACCGCCACAAAAAATGGGGGCACTCCCTCATTCTTTCCGGCGGATGGTCGGATGCGGACATCACCCGCAGCGTACGCCATGACCTGGGGAGCTACCAGACCAGCTTCAGCACCACGGGCATGAGCTTCGGGGCCATGTACGAACTCACCTATGACCTGGCTCTCAACAAGCGCCGGACGGCCATTCTCCAGCCGGTCGCCAACGTCAGCATCATGCGTTCCTCCGTGGACGGCTTCAATGAAGCCGGCGCGGGCGGCGCGGGGCTCCGTGTGGATGACATGGACATCACCACCGGAAGCGTTGCCGCCGGTATGCGCCTGAAAGGCGTTCTGGGCACCAGCCTGACCGGGCGCGACATCATGGGTGAATTCCGCGTCCTCGTCTCCCAGGACTTTGGAGATGACAAGGCCCAGGCCAATGTGGCCTACCTCGCCAATCCTGGCCTCATCCAGACCATCAGGGGAGCCAGGCTCGGCCGCACCGGCGTTCAGCTGGGCGCAGGCCTCAACATCCCCTGCGCCGATTACGGCGCGGTTTATGTGGACGGCAACGCCGACCTCCGCTCCGGAGACACCTCCATTGGCGCTGCCCTCGGCTACCGCTATAATTTCTGATCCGGCCCAAGCCGCATTTAACAAGCGCCATGCCTGCACTTCCGGGCATGGCGCTTTTTCATGTCCCGTTCCCCCCCCTTCAAGAGCACATGCGTCTTCAACTTCCGCAAACGTTTTCCCGCGGGCTTTCATTCCCCCTGCATGTATTTGATATTTCTCAGGCTTGCTTGCTATTTTATTTGAATTTAATAGAAATATATTCCATATTTATTGAAAATAAATCCTTATCAAATTCATGACGGGAGATTCAATATTCAAGGAACAGTGGACCCTCCTCCGGAAGGAAACGGAAATGGACTCCGCTGCCCTCCAGGAAAAGCTGGAACACTTCATTTTCCGGCAGTATGGCCTGATGGCCCTGATGCATTACATCAAAGCCCTTTCCATCCTGGAACTCAGCCATCGCTTCTACCTGCGGTTCCGCGGGAGAAGCCGCTCCCTGGCGGAATCCATTCTTTACTGGACCGTCCTTGCGGAAACGAATATCCACATGACGCTCCAGGGGGTGAAGGATGAGCCGCCTTTCATCAAGCCGCACGCGGGAACTGAAACGGCTTCCCAGCTTGATATGCTAAAAGACTGCTATCTCCTTTATCTGAAAGACAGGCAGCACCCCTGCTGGCCTCCGGACTCCCGCAGGAGCCGCCTCATCCGGGATAAATGGAATGGGCCGGAGCTGGAGGAGGACTACTTCCCGGGGTTGTGCCGGAACAACACGGACCGCCATTACGCCAACATCATGTACATCCTGCTGGGAGAAACCCTGCACTCCCTGGTTTCCCTCCGGCAAATCAGGAACCACGGCAAAAACATGCTGACGCTCAGCCGGGAACAATATTCACAGCCCCCAATTGACGCCCCAAGGCCTCCAGCGGCCTCTCGTCACAGGGAATGCGCTCCGGACGGCAAGCCGTAAACCTACAGAATCAGCATGCAGTCCCCGTAGGAAAAGAATCTGTAACGTTCCCGGATGGCTTCCAGGTAAGCCTTCATGACCAGCTCCTTCCCGGCAAAGGCGCTAACCAGCATCAGCAGCGTACTCTGCGGCAGGTGGAAATTCGTGATCAGGGCATCCACCACCTTGTACTTGTAGGGGGGATAAATAAAAATGTTCGTTGCCCCGGCACACTCCCTCAAGGGCAAACCCTCCGCGGCAGCCACGTGTTCCAGCACGCGCACGCTGGTAGTGCCCACGGCAAATACCCTCCCGGCTTCATTGATCGCCCGGGCAGTAGCTTCAGGCAGGAAAAAATGCTCCGTGTGCATCTGGTGGTCTTCAATCCTGTCCGCCTTGACTGGGCGGAACGTCCCCACGCCCACGTGAAGCGTCAGAAAATCATGGGGAACGGACGCCAGCAGTTCCGGCGTAAAATGCAGCCCTGCCGTGGGAGCGGCAATGGCCCCCTCATGCCTGGCGTAAACGGTCTGGTAGCGCTCCTTGTCGGACGGGTCGCTTTCGCGGTTCATGTAATGGGGAAGCGCCAGGCGGCCATACTTCTCCTCATCCACCTCCCGGTCAAAGCGGATGAGGCGGTAGCCTTCCTCATCAATGCCTTCCACGGTGCCCACAGCTTCTCCCACGGCGACCGTGCGCCCCGGCTTCATCTTGCGCCCCGGACGCACCATGCATTTCCACAGCAGGGGGTTAAGCACCTCCGCACGCACTATTTCAATAGACCCGTCATTGGAAAAATACCGCGCCGGAACCACCCGGGTATCATTCAGGATAAAATGATCCCCTTCCCGCACATACTCCGGCAAATCACTGAAATGCCTGTGCTCAATCAGGCCCGTGTCCCGGTGGATGACCATCATCCGGGAAGCGGCGCGGTCCGGAAGGGGCCGGTCCGCAATTAATTCCTCCGGCAGCGGATAATCAAAATCAATGGTGCGCACGGCCAAGTGCATTGCCACGAATCCGCTGAAAGGTCAATACCTTTAAACCATAGGTAACACAATTATATCTTTGCCTGTACCGGATAATATGGTATGGAAGGAAACATGAACAACTTGCTGTCAGCAACCATTTCCAACACCACTGCCTGGGGGACTATCCTGGTAGTCGTCCTCGTCATCTTTCTGGTCATCTTCTTCGCCATCATCGCTAAATTCTTCAAGACATGGCTGCGTGCGCGGCTGGCAAAAGCCCCCGTCTCCATGAGCAACATGCTGGGGATGTGGCTCCGGAAAGTGCCCTACCCCCTGGTGGTGGACACCCGCATTACGGCAGCCAAGGCCGGACTGGACATCAGCACGGATGAACTGGAAGCCCACTTCCTGGCCGGCGGTGACATCGTGGACTGCGTGCTGGCCCTGATTGCCGCGGAAAAAGCCGGAATCCCGCTGAGTTATGACCGCGCCTGCGCCATTGACCTGGCCGTGAAAGGCACGTCCAAAACCGTGCTGGAGGCCGTGAGAACCTCCATCAATCCCCGCGTCATCGACTGCCCGAACCCCAGCTCCGGCCAGACGCGCCTGACGGCTGTGGCCCGTGACGGCATTGCCGTGGCGGTACGCGCCCGCGTAACGGTGCGCACCAACCTTGACCTCTTCGTGGGGGGCGCCACGGAAGAAACGGTGGTCGCCCGCGTAGGGGAAGGCATCGTTTCCGCGGTAGGTTCAGCCCCCTCCTACAAGGACGTTCTGGAAAAGCCGGAAGTGATTTCCCGCACCGTGAGCGACAAGGGCGTGGACGCCGCCACCGCGTTTGAAGTGCTCTCCATTGACATTGCAGACGTGGATGTAGCGGGCAACGTGGGCGCACGCCTCCAGGCAGAGCAGGCGGAAGCGGACAAGCAGATTGCCCAGGCCAAGGCGGAAGTGCGCCGCGCCGCCGCCGTGGCCACGGAACAGGAAATGGCCGCCAAGACGCAGGAGATGCGCGCCAAGGTGGTGGAAGCGGAAGCTCAAATCCCCATGGCCATGGCGGAAGCCTTCCGCAACGGCAACCTGGGCGTGCTGGACTATGCCCGTTACCAGAATGTAGTGGCTGACACCCGGATGAGGGACTCCATCGCCAAGCCGGATACCTCCCCCTCCTCCATTAAATAAACTTTCCGGCCTCCGTAAAGACCGGGTGCTCTCCACGGAGGCCTCTCCCCCCCTTATGGATTTACTGGCATACATGCTTGCCTCCGGCGGCGATGACGACCACCTGAAAGTCTGGTTCTGGCTGATCGTGGGGGCCATTTACCTTATCAAGGTGGTGGTAAATTTCCTGAAACCAAAAGAGGAGGAAAAGGAAAAGCCCATCCTGGACACGGAGGACCATCATGAAAAACGCGTGAAGGAGGTTATTGCGGAAATGCGCCGGACTACTCCACAGCCGCAGCCCCCGGCGCGGCACCAGGCGCCGCAGCGCGCCCCGCGCCCTTCCGCCCCGCCTGTTGAGCTTCCCACCCCCGCCGTAACCCGCAAGCCGCGCCCTGCACCGGAACCTGTGCCTGAGCAGACCCGGCCGACAGCCCAGCAAGCAGCCCAGAACGTTCTGGAGCAATACGTGAAAGCCACGGAAGAGGCACAGCGGTCCATGCGTGCCCTGTCTGATGCGGAACAGGCAGCCCTGCACCGTTTACAGGAAAGGGAAATGAAGGAAAGCCGCCCTGAACCGCTCCCGGCGGTTGCCCCGGCCGACCCTCTCTCCCTGAAAAACTCCCTGCGCCGCTCCCAATCCCTGAAAACGGCCATCCTTTATCAGGAAATCCTGGGCAAGCCCCGCGCCCTCCGGGGCGTCTCCTTCAGCGGGGAATAGGCAGGAACGTTCCCTTCACGGCTGAGCCCGCCGCTCCCCACGTTCCCCGCTGGCCGCACTGCCAGGGGACAAGGGGTGACTCCTTCATCTTTCGGATTCACCCGCCCTGCGGGTTCATGCTGGACATTCCAGCCAGCCGGAAAACTGGTTTTCCGCCCTGAAAAAACCGCCTCCCCCGCTATTCCCCCCGCACCCTTTTCTCCATTCTCCCTTGCCTGGAAAAGAAAGCGGGGGTACCCTTCTCCCGCAATGACAGATACACCTTTGCAGATAGCCGGGCGCCAATTCACCTCCCGCCTGATGATGGGAACGGGAAAATTTTCTTCCAATGAGAGCATGAAAGAGGCTCTGGAAGCTTCCGGCTCCCAAATTGTTACGGTGGCTCTGCGCCGGGCGGACCTGACGGGCTCCCATGATCCTGCCGCCAATATCCTGGACTTTATTGATCCGGAAAAATACCTCCTTCTCCCAAACACCAGCGGAGCGACCACGGCGGAAGAAGCCGTGCGCCTGGCGCGCCTGGCCGTAGCGGCCGGCCTTCCCAACTGGATCAAACTGGAAATCCACCCGGATGCCCAGTACCTGATGCCGGACCCCATAGAAACGCTCAAGGCGGCGGAAATCCTGGTCAGGGAAGGCTTCACGGTGCTTCCCTACATCAACGCGGACCCCGTGCTCGCCAAGCGCCTTCAGGAAGCCGGAGCGGCGGCCGTCATGCCTCTGGGCGCGCCGATCGGCACCAACAAGGGCGTTCTTACCAGGGAACTGATCAGCATCATCATTGAACAAGCCGTCGTCCCCGTCGTGGTGGACGCCGGGCTGGGAGCGCCCAGCCACGCGGCGGAAGCCCTGGAAATGGGAGCGGACGCCGTGCTGGTCAATACGGCCATTGCCGCCGCCGGAGACCCTTCCAGCATGGCAAAAGCCTTTGCCCTGGCCTGCCGCGCAGGCCGCATGGCCTATCTGTCCGGCCTCCCCGCCGTTTCCGCCAAGGCCGCTGCCACCAGTCCCCTCACTTCCTTCCTGCATTAAAGGCGGGAGCGGGGGCCTATTCTTTACCGCTACGGCTCAGGGAGCCTTGGACGCCGCCGTCTTTGCCATCTTTCTGCGAATCAGGAACTCCAGAACGAAGCAGGCCGCCACAAACAGGACAATCAGCGGAATCAGGTAAGGCTGGCTGAAGAACATCTGGTAGAAAAAGGCGCCCAGAATAAACAGCATCAGCAGGAATCCCAGGATAATCAGCAGGATGTTCCCCTTCGTCTCCTTCCGGAGCCGCCAGTGGGCTACGAACACAGCCAGATAGCTGATCAGGAAACATGCCCCCGCCAGATTGGCGATGGCTACCAGGTTAAAGGCATTCGTCATCACCAGAATGCCCAGCAGCAGGTAAAAAAAGCCCTCTGTGCCGTTTCCCCAGAAGGGGCGTTTGAAAATGGCTCCCAACTGTCCGTTGTGGGCCAGGGCCCTGGAAATGTCCAGCATGCTGAACATGGTGGCATTAATGGCTGACGCCGTGGCAATCAATGCCGCTACGGAGACGGCCATGAACCCCCACACGCCCAGCACGGGATAGGCGGCCTGCGCTACGGCGGTCTCCGTATGGCTTTCCAGGGAAGTGGCGGGAACATTGGACAGGACCACGTAGGAAAGCACCAGATACAGCACCAGCACGATGCCTATCGCCAGAAAAATGGCCTTGGGCAATGTTTTGGCCGGATTCTTCAGATTGCCCGCCGTATTGGCCATCATGCCGTAACCGGCAAAAGCGAAGAACGTCAGCCCTACACTCCCCAGCAGGCCGTCCAGCCCCTTCACCGGAATGGGGTCCGCGCCCACCGGCACGGTGGAACCGAAGCTGGCAAGCATCAGCACCGTCAGAATCAGCAGCTTGAACGCCACCATCACCACCTCGGACTTCCCGACGGCCTTGGCCCCGCCCATGTTCAGCGCCCCCAGCAGAAGAATGGCCACGCTGGCAAACAGGGCGGTGGAATACATGCTGACCAGCCCGTCCGGCAAAAACAGGCGGGACGCGTACGCGCCAAAGGACTTGGCTACCAGGGCCACGGTAATGACCAGCGTTCCCAAATAAATCAATGTGAGCGCACCGGAAAGGGTCTTGTGGGAAAAAGCCTGGTTGAAATAATCCATGATTCCTCCGGAACCGGGATAACGGGAGCCCAGCTTGGCGTACGTATAACCGGAAAGCAGGGCGGCAGCGCCTCCCAGCAGGAAAGACCAGTACACGTTTTTACCCGCCATCAGGGTCGCCTGACCCATGAGGGCGAAAATTCCCGCTCCCACCATGGAACCTATTCCCAATGCAATCACGCTCCACAGGGATAAATATTCTTTTGGAGCCTTTCCGTGCATAAGGGAATTAGAAAGCTCCGGGCCCCGGAACGTTGACCTTTCCCCGCGGCATGACACGTCTGCCGGTTCCGGACGGACAACGTCATCATGACTATTCCGGCACGGCTTTCCCCTTGAACCGCCCTCAGGGGGCATGTAGGGTACGGCTGATGATCAAAACCGCCATTTTTGACTTTGACGGAACCCTTGCGGATACCCTGCCCCTGTGCCGGGAAGCCTTCCGCCAGGCTGTACGGGATCTGGACGGCAGGACGGCGACGGATGAAGAAATAGAAAGCCAGTTCGGGCCGGACGACCTGGGCGTCATTCAAAGGCTGCTTCCCGGAAAGCCGGAGCTCCACGAACGCGGCAGGGAGCTTTTCATCCGCTATTACCGTGAACTCCACCCGGAACTGGCACCCTCCCCTTTCCCCGGCGCCCATGAGTTGCTGCACGCTCTCCGCAACCGCGGCATCCGGCTGGCCATGGTCACCGGCAAGCGCCTGGAAAGCGCAGACATTTCTCTCCGGTTCTTC
Organism: Akkermansia muciniphila; assembly: GCF_002884975.1. Lineage (NCBI taxonomy): Bacteria > Pseudomonadati > Verrucomicrobiota > Verrucomicrobiia > Verrucomicrobiales > Akkermansiaceae > Akkermansia > Akkermansia muciniphila. The sequence continues at coordinate 326,217 of NZ_PJKB01000003.1, forward strand.
CACCTGGACGGGTTCTTTCCCATTCTGGAAACAGGCTCCCCGCAAGGCGGCGTAAAGCCGGACCGCATTAAACGGGCGCTGAACCGCCTGAATTCTTCTGCTGAAGAAGCCGTCTACATTGGGGACTCCCCCACGGATGTGGACGCTTGCCGCGCCGTCCCCATCCGCATTCTTGCCGCAGGCTGGGCCGCGGAAGCGGACGTGGAGGGGCTGAAAGAACGGAAGCCGGACTACCTGCTGACCCGCTTTGAAGATATGGACCGCTTTTTCCGGGAGCATGCATCCGGGGGACCGGGTGAGCCGATGCCGCCTCACGGTGGAAATGAAGGCCTTTAATATTGCAATCCCGCAGGAAATCAGACACCATTGCTCACCCCGTTAAAACCAATCCTTCAATGACTTCCCAGAAAGAATCCGGAAAAGAGGGCCTGAAAATCCTGCTCATGCTCGCCAGCGCCATCGTCATCACGGCCGGACTGCAGGCGGGAAAGCCGGTGCTGCTCCCCATCGTTCTGTCCGGCTTTCTGGCTATTGTCAGCTATCCGCTAACCTCCTTCTTCAAAGGGCGCCTGCGCTTTCCGCACTGGCTGGCAGTGACCTTCACGGTCATCATGGACTTTGGGATTCTGGCGGGGCTGGGTTATCTGGCCCAGTACCTGGGGCAGGATCTCGCCAACACCGTCACGAACAAATACCAGCCCATGCTGGTGGAAAAAATTCATGAACTCCGCGCTTTCCTGATTGAACATGACTGGAACAACCTGGCGGACCAGGTGCTTCAGGAACTGCCGGACCTGCTCAATGGCCAGCGCATCGTGGCATTTTCCACAGGGGTCATGGGGCAGCTCGCCTCCATGCTGACCTTCACCACCCTCATCCTGATCCTGATGACCTTCTTCCTGGGAGAGGCGCCCCGTTTCCGGATGAATATCAACAAGCTGGGAAACAACAGCGACACAGGCATCCGCAAATTCTCCAAAGCCCTGGCCGGAGTCCAGAAATACCTGATCATCAAAACCTTCATCAGCGCGGCTACAGGCCTGCTCGCCTTCCTGCTCTGCTATTACATGAAGGTGGACTTTCCTCTGCTGTGGGGCATCGTGGCCTTTGCGCTCAACTTCATCCCCACCTTCGGCTCCATCATCGCGGCCATTCCGCCCACCCTGCTCGCCATGCTGCTGATCAGCCCTACGGCCGGCATCATCGTGGCCGGCGGGTATCTGGTAATCAATACGGCCCTGGGGAGCTGCCTGGAACCCATGCTGCTGGGGCGCCAGTTCGGCATCGTCACCAGCATGGTGCTGCTCTCCGTCATCTTCTGGGGCTGGGTATGGGGGCCCATCGGCATGCTTCTGGCCGTACCCATCACCATGCTGATCAAGCTGGGGCTGGAAAGCTCCAAGGACCTCGCCTGGATCGCCCAGCTCATCGACAACCCTCCCACGCCCAGATTCCCCCTCCCCCCCCTCCACTCCGGGAAAACCAACGAAAGCACAACCAAGGAATAATCCATGCATTCATTCGCATACAAAAACGGCACGCTCTACTGTGAAAACGTCAACCTCCAGGAACTGGCGGACAAGGAAGGGACGCCCCTGTACGTTTACAGCAAGCAGACCATCCTGAACCATTTCCACCGCCTCCGGGAAGCCCTGGCGCCCCTTAACGCGGAAGTGGCCTACGCCGTCAAGGCCAGCTCCAACATCGCCATCCTGAACCTCATGGCCCGCAACGGCGCGGGGTTCGACATCGTTTCCGGCGGCGAGCTCTTCCGCGTTCTCAAGGCAGGGGGCGATCCTGCCAAATGCACTTATGCCGGGGTGGGAAAAACGGAGCAGGAAATCCGCTACGCCCTGGAACAGGGAATTTACTGCTTCAACGTGGAATCGGAGGCGGAACTGCGCGCCATTGACGCCATTGCCGCGTCCATGGGAGTGAAAGCCCCGGTAGCCGTGCGCGTCAATCCCAACGTGGAGGCGGGAACGCACAAATACATCACCACCGGCAAGGCTGAAAACAAATTCGGCGTGGACTTTGAACTCATTGAACCTCTATACGAGATGGCGGCCCGTGAGCTCCCGCACCTCCAGCTGAAAGGCCTGCAAATGCACATCGGCTCCCAGCTCACCCAGGCGAAACCCTTCATGGAAGCCGTCAGAAAAGTGGCTCCGCTTGCCGCCTCGCTAAAAGAAAAACACGGCATTGAATTCTTCTCCATCGGCGGCGGCATCGGCATCGTTTACCAGGACACGCTGGATTCCGGCGTGCAGGAATGGTGGAACGAAGACTGCGCCCAGCTCACGCTGAGCACCTACGCCCAGGCCGTCGTGCCCACCCTGCAGCCTCTGGGGCTGCACATCATCGTGGAACCGGGGCGCCTCATCGTGGGGAATGCCGGCGCGCTCATTACCCGCTGCCTGTATGAAAAAACGGGAAAGGCCAAGACCTTTAAAATTGTGGATGCGGGCATGAACGACCTCATCCGCCCGGCCCTGTACCAGGGCTACCATGAAATCATCCCGGTAAAGGAACACCTCTCCGAATCCTGCATCACCACGGACGTCGTGGGCCCCATCTGTGAATCCGGTGACTTCCTGGCCCAGAACAGGGACATGACGGACGTGCGCCAGGGAGAGCTCCTGGCCGTGCTGTCCGCCGGCGCCTATGGTTTTTCCATGTCCTCCAACTACAATTCCCGCCCCATGGCGGAAGAAGTGCTGGTGGACGGAAACCAGTGGAACATCATCCGCAGCCGCCAGACCTGGGAAGACCTAATCCGGGGAGAATCCATTCCGGAATAATCTCCCTTATCAATTCCTGTTCTCCATCAGGGGATGTCCCTCCCGGGTAAAACCGGGAATGGGCATCCCCTTGCATCCGAAAGGCAAATCCCGTAAAGCCGCCTTGCAAATGCCAGCGGAATATATTATTCACGGTAAAACTTTTTCCGTTATGTTTTCCAAAATCCCCTTTCTGGCCGCCGGCCTCCTGTCCGCGTCCGCCGCCTTCTCCCTGCCCTCCAAACCCGTACAGGGCGACCCGGCCATCATCCCCCTTCCATCCGCGCTGGATGTGGAAAAAAACAAACCGGGATTTCTGGTCAACAACACGCTGCCCGTTTCCAAAGCGGGAGACAAGAGCTGCATTGCCTCCTTCGTGACAGGGTTCTCCAACAACACTCATCAAATCAAGGTCAGCCCGGCCCCCTCCGCAACCAATGCCGTGCAGATTCTTCTGAAAAAAGACGCTTCCCTGTCTCCGGAATGGTACTCCATCAAGGTCTCCACGCAGGGTGTCACCGTCTCATGCACATCTCCCGCCGGAGCTTTCTATGCGGCGCAGACCCTCAAGCAGTCTCTGGAAAAGGATGCCGCCGGCCACTGGGCCCTTCCCTGCATGACCATCACGGACAGCCCGCGTTTCACCTGGCGCGGCATCATGATTGACAGCGGCCGCAACCCCCGTTCCATTGAGGAGCTGAAAACCATCATTGACCTGCTCGCCCGCTACAAGGTAAACACCATCCACTGGCACCTGACGGAAGACCAGGGATGGCGGCTGGAAATCAAAAAATATCCCAGGCTCACCTCCATCGGCGCCACCCGCCCGGAAAGCCCCATTCCCGGCAACCGCAACAAGGGGGACGGCAAGCCCTTCACCTTCTTCTACACCCAGAAGGAAGTGAAGGAACTGGTGGACTATGCCAAACGCAGGCACATCACCATCGTGCCGGAAATAGAAACGCCGGGACACGCCGCGGCCGCCATCACGGCCTATCCCGAATTCGGCAACAAGGACATTCCCGGCTACAAGCCCCGGGTGGCGACGCGCTGGGGCATTCTCCCCTTCACGTTCAGTCCCACGGAACCCACCTTCAAATTCATTGACGGCATTCTGGAAGAAGTCTGCCAGCTCTTTCCGGATTCCCCCTACATCCACATAGGCGGAGACGAAGCCCCCAAGCAGCAGTGGAAAAACTCCCCCCAGGCCCAGGAGGTGATGAAGAAAAACGGCCTGAAAAACGAACAGGAACTCCAAAGCTACTTCGTCCACCGCGTGGAAAAACTCGTCAACGCGCGCGGCAAGCAGATCATTGGCTGGGATGAAATCCGGGAAGGCGGCCTTTCCAAGACGGCCACCCTGATGGTCTGGCACGATCCCGGCATTGCCAGGGAAGCCATCAAGCACGGAAACAAGGTGATCATGACCCCCTTTGAAAGCACGTACCTGATCCGGCAGGAAGGGCCGCATCCCGAAGGCCCCGAATATGAAATGGCGACTTTCTCCACCATTCCGCTGCAAAAAGTCTATAACATGAATCCCGTCCCGAAAGGCCTCACCCCGGAACAGGAAAAGAACATCCTGGGCGTGCAGGGAAGCTGCTGGAGCGAATACATGACCACGCTGGCCAAATGGCAGTACATGGTCTTTCCGCGCATGTTCGCCATCGCAGAGCTGGGCTGGACGCAGCCCGGCCGCAAGGATTTTACGGATTTCAAGGGGCGCCTGGACAGGCACAAGCCTTTTCTGGACGCGCTGCGCGTCAACTACCGGACGGACTCCGGGGAACCGGCGCAGCCGGAGGCAAAAATGATCCGTGAATGACCATATCCCGCAAGAGCGCGCCGCCCCCTGCGCGCGCCGGAGTTCAGCCTTGCCCTCCTGAAAAAAAACACCTATCATACCGCCGTTATGCCAATAGCCACACCAGAACAATACATCACCATGCTTGAAACGGCCAAGAAGGAAGGCTATGCCTACCCCGCCGTCAACGTGACCACGATCGAAGTGATCAACGGCGCTCTCCGCGCCTTCTCCGAAGCCAAAAGCGACGGCATCATCCAGGTCTCCATCGGCGGCGGCAAATTCGCCTCCGGCACCTCCATCGGCAATTCCGCCCTTGGCGCCATTGTTCTGGCGGAAGCCACGCGCCGCCTGGCTGAAAAGCACAACGTGCTCGTAGCCCTGCACACGGACCACTGCCAGCCCGAACACGTGGACACCTTCCTGCGCCCCCTGATCGCTGAATCCCGCCGCCGCGTGGAACGCGGTGAAGCCCCCCTCTTCAACTCCCACATGCTGGACGCTTCCACCCTGCCCATGGCTGAAAACCTCAAGCTCTCCCGGGAACTGCTGAAGGAATGCGCCGAACTGGGCATCGTCCTTGAAATCGAAATCGGCGTCGTGGGCGGCGAAGAAGACGGCGTGGACAACTCCGGCCACCCTGCCGACAAGCTTTACACCTCCCCGGAAGACATGCTGATGACGTATGAAGCCCTGGCCCCCCTCGGCAAATTCATGCTGGCCGCCACCTTCGGCAACGTGCACGGCGTCTACAAGCCCGGCCACGTCAAGCTGAAGCCCAGCATCCTGCGCGACGGCCAGGAAGCCGTGGTCGCCAAGCACGGCGAAGCGGCCCGCATGCCCCTCGTCTTCCACGGCGGTTCCGGCTCCGAACTCTCCGACATCCGCGAAGCCGTTTCCTACGGCGTGGTCAAGATGAACATCGACACCGATACGCAGTACGCCTTCACCCGCCCGATCGTCTCCCACATGTGCGAACACATCAACGGAGTGCTCAAGATTGACGGAGAAGTGGGCAACAAGAAGGACTACGATCCCCGTTCCTACCTCGCCAAGGGTGAAAAGGGAGTCGCCGCCCGCCTTCAGGAAGCCGCAGACAACCTCATGTCCGCCGGCAAGACCCTCTTCGGCAAGATATAAACAGCCCTTCAACGGCTTTGATGCAATGCCCGGTTTCCCGAAAGGAACCGGGCATTTTGCTGTCCTTCCGTCTTGCAATAACTATTTCCTAAAACTACGGCAAAGACGTGAAAAAACATTTCTCCTGCTCCTTTTATGTTTTAACGGCTGTCTGGATTTCTCCAGTTTCATCCGTATGATTGTGACTAGAGACTCCGGTAATTGCTGCGTTGCACTGTTAACTTCCAAAATATCCTGATAATAGGAGCAACGTTCTCTGTCCCACAATTCTTCATTCATTAAAGCATCCAGCGGCATAGAGGATGGCATACATGGCAACTGCTTCACGCCTAATGTCATGAAATTCAGACGAGTACGAATACATTTCTCACACTTCCCACAGTTCTGGCCTTTTTCCTCTCCCTGCCAGCATACCCGAAGATTCTCTAGAACGGCGGAATAATCCTTGATAATGTTACACCGGGCCGTCCTGCCGAATGATGATCCACAAGGATGAATGAAAAATGATGGGGAAGATAAAAAATGGTTGGTCACAGGATTTTCTCCCCACGGAATTGTCAGGGTATCATAGGCATAAGACTGGTCCGTACCAAGAATACCATGGCGATATTTGCCGCCAAAGAAAGCAAGACAGGCGCAGACTACGGAGAAAAACGCATGCTCCCAATGATGATCGTAGGAACGATAATTCGTTTTGATACAGACAAGCGGAATATTCCAGGAATCCAGCATGCGCTTGGCACTCATCTGTGCCAAGTCAAATCCTTCTTCATCATCCAAGGAAATATCGGCTCCGTGAATCATCACAGCCAAGTCAATGTCACAACTCCCATGCCCCCACATCCCTTTCCGATGGCTGCATATGCAAAAAGCTGCGTCCACGCCCCCTGAAAAGGCGCACACAGCCTGCCGGCCTGTTTCTGTTCCAGGATCTTCCAGCTCTTCATCGACTATAAGCGTAGGAAGATGATATCGGCCTGGTACCCACCCGGACCAGCATCGCATGTATTCTTCCAAATTAGCCAACAGAGTTTTGTGTATTTTGCCGTGGATACAACAGGTTCCCTCATGCTGCATGATATAATGCAGCATGAGAATCAATCCGGCATCATCATCAACAGGAATATTCTCCGCATATTGAAGGGGAATCTCCACATAAACGACAATGGGTTCTTTCCCTTCAATGGAAAGACGGGATACCTTCCGCATAACATCTCCGAGGATTTGTGTATCAAATTCAAGTTTCATAAAAATCAGGGATGATAATCAAATGTTTTTACATTAGGGTGATTATCAGGATCAAACCACAGGCACGAATTGATATTGAAGCTATCAATAATATCCATCTCCTGTCTGGAAAGTTCAAAATCTCCCAGCTGGAGAGCTTCCCGCTGGTGATACGGATTCAATGTCTTGATGATAGGAATAAGACCTTGTTGAACATGCCACCGCAAAATGACCTGAACCGCCGACTTATGATGATGCTCCGCTATCCTGTGCAAAATATCGTACTGGAAAAGCCTGAAATCATGGCGGGCTATGGGAGAATAGCTCTCTACTGTAATGGATTTGTCCCTGCAATATTCGAGCACATGCTTTTTGGTCAGCAAGGGATGGATTTCTATCTGGTTAACATCCGGCAAAATGCCAAGCTCCTTCTCCAGCCGCTCCAAGTGCTGGATATGGAAATTCCCGACTCCCAGGCACCGAATATATCCCTCCTCCTGCAATTCCTGCATAGAGAAAAACGCCTCCACATATTTTCCCTGGGGCCACGGAAGCATGTAAAGATCCAAGTATTCTGTCTTCAAATTGGACAAGGTTTCCATCAAGCTGGCTCTTACATCGCCGGATATTAATGCGGAATGCCATGCACTTGAGGACAGGAACAGCTTTTCACGTGGAATACCGCACTCATTCATAACTTTAGCAATAACATGTTCACTGCCGTACCGGGGCTTATAGTCCAAAAGCCGGAATCCTTGTTCCAGTGCTCCCTGAACCCTTTCAAAATATTTACATCCCAAGTGATGGTGCCTATAGCGTTTGATGGCTCTCTTCCACATTCCTGCTAGGCCTTTCCCTCGGGTACGGTCTGAAGAGGAATTCAAATCCACGTATGGTGAAAGATAGCCGGGTCCAAGTCCAATGGCTGGAATAGCCACTCCATTTTTCAGGGTGATGCAGGGAAGATCATTCATATCAAGTTGGTCACTAGTGTAGTCCTATCTGTGCAGTACGGCAGAATATTTCAGTAAAACGTTCCCTGTCTCCACCATAAATGGCTTCATGAAGCAAGGTTCCCCAATCCCGGTTGGCTTCAATAATAACAGGTCCTTCAGGCGTAACGGCAATATCCCACCCTATGGAATGAATCCCGGGAAACAATTGATGGGCATCCAGCGCCAATTGACAGCTTTCTTCAAAGAAAGGAATTTGGAATCCGGCAAAAGGAATTCCGGTATCAGGATGTCCATGAAATTTCCCAAAACATGATTTTAAATTCCTGTGGCCTTTTGTATTTAACATCCCAGTCCTGTCTATTCCAACGCCAATTCCTCCCGTACGGCCATTAGAAAGATTGCTGCCATTAGAGCCAACCAGCAGAAACTGGGTATAAATATAAATTCCTTCTGAATCAGAAAGAGTGACAAATCTTATCGTATTAACAGCCTCAGGATATAATACATCCATTTCCGGATGCTGAACAATCTTCGCCTCCACCAGATGATTTGCCGCCTGATGTTCCATTTCCCCACGTTCCGCGGGCAGGCCGTTCAACAGCAGACTAAGCACCCCTTCCCTGTTTTGCATTTCCAACTCAAAACATTTTCTTCCCTGAACACCATCCTGAGGCTTCAAAAACAGAGGAATATTGCAGGAATGAAGCCATTCTGCAAAAGGAATATTTAAGCAGTTGTAATGAAAGATGCCTTCACCGTCTACAATACCCAAAGGAACGGAAACAGGCAACCGGGCATTGGACAAATACCGGGCCGTTACATCCTTGTAATCCAGCATGTGGGCCAAGGTAATATGCCGGGAATCGCGAGCCATATCAAATTCCCTCTGGAAAACAAACTCCTGCACGCACGAAGATTCCCGATCCAATCCCATTTGCATGTAATGGACATAGGCGTCTTCAATGTTCCATTCCCCACCTTCCCGGTAAATCTGAATGATCTCCTCCATCATCTGTTTCCTGCTTTTCCGGGATTCCTCAGGATAAAAGGAATACTCATCAAAATTCAGGGATTCCACATACCGACGAATTTCGTCCTGATGCCCTTTCAAACGCTTTTTTGATGAAAATAAGCGACGGATGCAATTCATAATTTCAACATGATGAAGGCAAAAGAAATTCAATCCTTTCAGATAGAAAAAGTTATCCTGTCTGATGATCGCGAATTGCCAATTCTGTGTCAATAATAATTTTTTAATTTGAAAAAGACGAAAAACTAGAAGATGCGGTCAAAGTATTTTAAGGTTAGGCCAATACCTTCCCAATTTTAAACTCTTATAGTTGAATAAGATAATTTTTTGTATAAAATTTTATCATATATATAAATCCAGAGATTTTCGAAAGACGTTTTCTGACAAATGGTGAATTTACAGATAAAATAAACCTTGATAGTGACCTGCAGCAACTATGAGCCATTTTAAATGGACACCATCCTCCTTTACCTCCAAAAGGGTCTCCGAGTCATTCCAGCGATCCCGGCATTAAAAGGAAGGAGTCCCCGTCTTCCCAACCGGGGGATGCCCCAGCCGCTTCTTGTAAACCCGCAAGCCGCAGACCTTGATACGAAGCATTCCGTTTTCTTCCTTGCGGTAATAAAGGTATTTGAACAAAGCGGCGGCCTTCCCTGTCCGCCGGGCATGCGCAGCCTTTTTCTCCCGGCAGCGGTCCATGTCCGGAGCAGCCAAAACCTTGTCCAGCCAGGGAAACTCACTTAGCTCATTCAGCAGATGCACGCGGGGAAAACGCTCCCGCAGGGACAATTCATAAATTCCGGAAATCTTTCCGTAAACGTTATCCATCAGAAAAACCTCCTTGCCCAGAAGGGCTCCGGAAATGCCCAGATGCAACCTGTCCGTTAAAATGACGTCAGGCTGGTCCAGCGCCTTCAAAAGCCAGCGGGCATAGGCAAAAGCGTGTTCCACTTCATCAATTACGCGTACGGAATACGCGGAAAGGTCCGTATTCAAAGGAAGTTCCTTCAGGGATTGAGCATGGCCGGTACTTTCCGGGTCACTCCGTAGGCAGACAGCGAGCTTTCCGGCGCCGGGGAGCGTCACCAGGGAAGTTTTGGTATCCTTTTTCATGCATTTTCCCCACGCCCGTTCCTCCATCTCCAGAAAAGGCAGCCTGACAGGCCGTTTCTTCAGCATCTCCGGCTCCGCGGCCAGGGCCATGTCATCCGCCAGCATAAACCGGGCCTTTCCATTCCGTGACAGGCAGTAATCATAACTGGCCCGTTCCCGGCAAAATACGGTAAAACGTTCATCCAGCACATCCACCAGTTCATCACAATCCCTGAAGCTCTGCGGCAGGATCACACACCTCCGGAGATGCGGATCCGAAAAAAGGCGCACGTAATGAGGCAGCATGCCAAAATAAGGGACAAAACCTCCCCCGCCGCCGTAAACCAGCGTTATTTCTTCCTTTCCGGCAGGGAGTTCCGGCCCGCATGAACTGAACTCCAGTCCCTCCCTTTCAAACAGGGCAACCGTGGAAGCGGCAATCAGGGCATCCCCCACATTCCCCTGGTTCATCATATAATGGAATGGCCCCAGCTCACGCAGAAGCTCCATCATCTCGTGAACAGGGACAGGGGAACAGGGAATCCGGCTACAATCCATCACCCTGATTCTACCTTACCGGCCATCAGGACGCAACTACATAGGGCGGGGACGCCTCTCCGGCGTTTCTAGTTGCCTGCCTTGCGGGATTCCCTCACGCGGTCGTTGGCGTTCAGGATGCGCTTGCGCAGGCGGATGAAATGGGGAGTGGCTTCCACCAGTTCATCAGGCTCAATGTACTCAATGGCGCGCTCCAGTGAAAAGATGACGGGAGGGGAAAGCTGAATGCCGTCACCCTTCGTGGCGGACCGGATGTTGTTCAGGTGCTTTTCCTTGCACGGATTGACCGGCATGTCCATCTGGCGCGGGTTTTCACCCACGATCTGGCCTTCGTAAATATCTTCCTGGGCCCCTACGAACAAACGTCCTCGTTCTTCCAGGGCCACCAGCGCAAAGGGAGTGGAGACGCCCGTTTCCATGGAAACCAGCGTTCCCGTGGTACGCGTGGTGATGTCCCCGGCGTAAGGGCCGTAATCCCGGAACAGGTGGGAGAAAATGCCGTGGCCGGACGTCAGGTTGACCAGCTCAAACTCAAACCCGATGATGCCGCGCGTAGGAATGTAGGCTTGAATGAAGGTATGGCCCGTCCCTTCCTTGCACACCATGTCTTCCATCTGCCCCTTGCGGGCGTGAAGAAGCTTCATGACGCCATTGGCGTGTTCGTCCGGAACTTCCACGTAGATCGTTTCATACGGTTCCGTAAGGCGGTCGTTCTCATCCCTCTTCATGATCACGGTGGGACGGGAGACGCACAGTTCATAATTTTCACGGCGCATGGTTTCCACCAGCACGGCAATCTGCATGGCGCCGCGGGCGGAGACGGAAAAGACGCCGGCCTTGTCCGTATCTTCCACCTGGATGGAAATATTCGTGCGCATCTCCCTCATCAGGCGGTCGCGGATCACGCGGGAAGTCACATTCTTGCCGTCACGGCCGCCGAAAGGCCCGTTGTTAATGGAAAATTCCATGGAGATGGTGGGCGGGTCAATCGCCACGAACGGCAGGGCTTCCGTTTCTGCGGAACCGCCCAGGGTCTCCCCGATGTTCACATTTTCAAACCCCGCCACGCCTACGATGTTGCCCGCCACGCCAATGGCTGAATCCGTGGCGCCCAGACCGGAATATTCAAACATGCGGGTCACCTTGCCGGAGATGCAGGTGCCGTCGCTCTGATGAAGCCAGACGGTATCCCCTTTCTTCACGGTGCCTGAGGTAATGCGGCCGATGGCCACGCGGCCTACATAGTCATCCCAGTCAATATTGGAAACGAGCATCTTGAACTCGCCTTCCGGATCGGCATCCTTCGGAGCGGGAATGTGCTCCACAATCTTGAACAGAAGAGGCGTACAGTCCACGGGGGGTTCCCCCTCCATGGAATTCATGAAATAGCCGTCGCGGGCGGAACCGTATACAAAGGGGGCTTCAAACTGTTCGTCCGTGGCGCCCAGTTCCAAAAAGAGTTCCAGCACCTGGTCATGCACCGCGGCGGGGTCCGCATGGGGACGGTCAATCTTGTTGATCACCACAATGGGCATCAGCCCTTCCTGCAAGGCCTTGCGGAGCACGAAGCGCGTCTGGGCCTGCGGACCTTCAAAAGCGTCCACCACCAGCAGTACGCCGTCCACCATCTTCATCACGCGTTCCACTTCGCCGCCGAAGTCGGCGTGCCCGGGGGTATCCACAATGTTGATGGTATAGTCATTCCAGAGAATGGAAGTATTCTTGGCCTTGATCGTAATGCCTTTTTCACGCTCCAGATCCATGGAATCCATGGCGCGTTCCTGCACGGCCTGGTTGGCCCGGTAGGCTCCCCCCGCCTGCAAAAGTTGGTCCACCAGGGTCGTTTTCCCATGGTCAACGTGAGCGATAATAGCGAGGTTGCGGAACTTGGAAGGGTCTGACATTGCGCGCGAGAGCTAAAAGCACTGGAAAATAAATGTCAAGTCTGCTCCATGAATACCTCCATATTATTTTTTACGCGCGCGCCATGGCAGCCGCAGGTGACGGAACTTTTATCTTCTGCGGTGAATTTATAGCTTTCCCCCCCCTCCAAATGGGGCTATCCTGTTCTGGCATAAATAATTTCTAAATTCTAGACAACGATGAAGATTTGGTTAGATGGAAAACTGGTGGAACAGGAGGAGGCCAAGACCTCCGTTTTTGACCACGGTACGCTCTATGGAGACGGCATTTTTGAAGGCATCCGGTTCTACAACAAGCGCGTCTTCCGCCTGGAAGACCACATGGAACGCTTGTATGACTGCGCCCATTACCTCCTGCTGGACATCCCCTATACCCGGGAAGAACTCTCCAAGGCCGTATGTGATACGGCGGCGGCCTCCGGCCTGAAAGACGGGTACATCCGCCTGGTGGTTACCCGCGGCATCGGCAACCTGGGGCTCAATCCCTTCAACTGCAAACGCCCCAGTGTCTTCATCATCGCGGATAAAATCTCCCTGTATGATCCCGCCGTGTATGAAAACGGGCTGGCTCTGATCACCAGCTCCGTACGCCGCAACCGTCCGGACACCCTCTGCCCCCAGGTCAAATCCCTCAACTATCTCAACAACATCCTGGCCAAAATGGAAGCTGTGCGCCAGGGCGTTGCGGAAGCCCTGATGCTGAATGACCTGGGCAACGTGGCCGAATGCACGGGTGACAACATCTTCATTGTGAAGGACGGAGCCGTCTTCACGCCGCCCGTCACGGACGGCTGCCTGGACGGCATCACGCGCCGCGTGGTGCTGGAAATCTGCCGGGAACTGCAAATCCCGGCGGAAGAGAAAACCATGAACCGTTTCACCATCACCTGCGCGGATGAATGCTTCCTGACCGGCACCGCAGCGGAATGCGTTCCCGTCACCAAACTGGACGCCTACCAGCTGGGTTCCGGAAAAATCGGCCCGGTGACGGCCCGCATCCTGGCCCGCTTCCAGGAACTGACCCAAACCACGGGAACGAGCTTCTGAAGAACGTCGCGTCCCTCTCAAGCAAAAAACGGCCCTCCTCCCGGAGGACCGTTTTTTGTTGCCCCGCCTTCATCCATGATTCCTTTCCGGAGTGCAACGGAGGGGCTTTTTAAAAAGCCAAGCCATGCTGCATCCCGGGCAGGCGGACCCCGGCGGAAAAAGGACAACTTTATTTCTTCTTCGGCAATCCGGTTTCCGGATCAAATTGTTTGGCCTGCTGGGCGTGCTCCTTCGTCTGGTAAAACCGGACGTAATCAATCAGGAATTTCACGGGATAACCCTGCCCGTCCTTCGGCGCTTTCTCGCACCAGGTGCCGCCCACGGCGGAATTGAGAATCAGGTAAAACGGCGTGCGGAACGGATTGCCCTCGTCCTTGGTATAATTCGTGGTATTCAGGTCAATGGACTTCACAAGCTTGTCATCCACCAGCAGCTTGATGGAATCCTTGTCCCACTCCATGACATAGGTATGGAAATCATCGGAAAGATTGTCAATCTTCACCGTTCCCCCGCGGGAGGCATCCCTGCTGGATACGCCATCCGGGCTTAAATGGAAGGTGGAGTAAACCACGTCCGGCTGCTGGGAAATGTTTTCCAGCATATCAATCTCTCCGTTGCCGGGCCAGCCCCACTTGTTCTTGCCAAGCAGCCAGATGGCAGGCCAGATGCCCTTGGTTTTGGGGACTTTGGCCCGCACTTCCAGACGGCCGAACATAAAGTTCTTTGTCTTGATAGTGGTGACGGATCCGGAGGTATAGGGCATGAACTTGGTATTCTTGATCCAGTCCGCCTGGCTCTTTTTATAATTGATGTTGGCAAACTTTTCAAAATGGGTCTCCAGCACCAGGCAGCCGTCCTCCACCCTCATATTCTTCGGACGCCCGGTATAAGTCTGCTGGGAACCCTGGTTGCGCACCACGCCCAATTCCGGCTTCCACTTCTTAGCGTCTATTTTGGAGCCGTTAAACTCATCCCCCCAAACATAAACCCAACCGCCGGGAAGGGTTTTAGGAGGCTTGACGTCTTCTCCCTTTCCGGACATGCAGAGGCATGCGGTTAACAGTACGGCAAACAGGCTTTTCTTCATATGGAGCAATACTGTACATGGAACCGCCGCCTTTCAAACAAAATACGTCCGGGCAGGCGCCTTTTCCCTTCCTTCTTCCCTTCCGGATGGCAAAACTCCCCGGAAAATGAGTCGCAGGCCTCTTCCGCCGCATGCTATATTCTACGGTATGAAGGCAAATCCCCCTCCCTGCGGTCCGGCTCTTCTTCATCAAACCCCGGCAGGCCCCATCGTCATCGTGGAAAATGGAGCGGCTGTCACACACGTCTTCTTCAGGCGCCTGATGCAGCCGGAGCATGTGGAATGGAAGGAAACGCCCCTGCTGCGCCGCACGGCCCGCCAGCTGGACGAGTACTTCCAAGGCACGCGCCGCACGTTTGACGTGCCGCTATCTCCGCAGGGAACGGAATTTGAACAAACGGTCTGGAGAGCTCTTCAAACCATCCCCCATGGAGAAACCAGAAGCTATGGAAACATCGCCCGGCAAATAGGGCGTCCATCCGCCTGCCGGGCTGTGGGGCATGCCAACAACCAGAATCCCATCGGCATCATCATCCCCTGCCACCGGGTGATTGGAGCCAGCGGCAAACTGACCGGTTATGCAGGCGGCCTGACCATTAAGCAATACCTGCTGGAACTGGAACAGGGCGCCGTGGCTCCCTTCATGCTGTTTCCGGACGCGGAACGCATGTTATGGGACATCCCTGCCGGTTCCTGATACCGGCGCGGAAAATCCGGCCGCTCTCAGTGCGGCGCAGCCTCCGTCTGTGGAGGAGTCATGGATTTCAAGGCAGCCTTGGGGGATTCAATGCCGAGCCACTGGAGAGGCAGCAGCTCTCCCGTCAACTTGTAATGCTTGTAGGTCAGGCCGGCGAAAACGGCCAGGAAAAACATCAAAACGGCATACAGGGCCATCCACAAGTAATTCTTCCGCGCCGTACGGTTGGCTTGATCCGCCAGGTGCTGCAAATTCCGCATGGCGGGAGAAGGGGCCGTCTGCTCTTCCTCCCCTTCGTCCGGAGCGGGAGACATCCCGGGGGAAGGTTCTTCGACAAACCGGAGCCGGGCATCCCCCAGGGATATCTCATCCCCGTCGTAAAGGGAAGCGCCTCCCATGGGCGTCAGTCCGTTAATTTTGATTCCGTTAGTGGAGCCAAGGTCTTCAAGGACATAGCCACCTTCCTTGAACTGGAGCAGAGCATGCTCCCCGGACACGGATTGAAAAGGCAGCACGATTTCACAATGTTCATCGCGCCCGATGCGGGCGAAATATTCGCCGTTTTTCGGAAGAACTATGGTTTTCTCGGAACCGTCGGGGAGTTGGATGGAAAGGCGAGGCATGATTTGCGGGCATGATGCCATGCCGATGCTCATTTTCAATCCAAAAGACCGTTTACGCCTCCTCCGGCAGTAAAAAATAACGGAGGCATCAGAGCTCCGCCAGTCCGGTTTGGAAATAACGGGATTCCTTGGCAACGCCTTCTCCAGGCCGCTTTTTCCCGGTGACGGCTTTGCCGCCCCGTTAAGGCTGTTTTCTGCTGCGGCGCCTGTTTCCCGCTTCACTGGAAAAGGGCAGCCGCACATGCCATGGAAAAGCCGTACAGTCCTGCACTTGTCTTGCGTTTTGGGGGGAAATGGTTCATATTAAGAATATGTTTGTTGACAACATCCGCATATTTGCCAAGGCAGGAAAGGGAGGAAACGGGCTCGTCAGTTTCCGCAGGGCCAAATTCGTGCCCAAAGGCGGCCCGGACGGCGGCGACGGCGGCGACGGCGGAAGCGTTATTCTGGAAGTGGACCCGCACACGAACGACCTGCGTTCCTTCTTTTATGACCCCAAACTGATTGCCACGGATGGAGTAGGCGGCCAGAGCGCTAAAAAACATGGTAAAAACGGCAAATCCGTCATCGGGAAGGTGCCTCCCGGCACTATCATTTACCGCAGTAATGCCTCCTCCATGTCGGAGGCGACGTGGCTGGAACGGGAAGGCGAAGGCATTGAGCTGGAAAAAATTGCGGACCTGACGGAAATCGGCACCCGGTTCACGCTGTGCCAGGGGGGCATAGGAGGCAAGGGCAACTGGCATTTCCGCTCTGCAACCAACCAGGCTCCCACGGAAGCCGAATTGGGAACGGAAGGAGAGGAAGGCGTCTTTTTCATGGAACTGCGCCGCATTGCGGACGCTGGACTGGTGGGCTACCCCAACGCGGGCAAAAGCACTCTGCTGGGCGACATCTCGCAAGCCAAGCCCAAGGTAGCCAATTATCCCTTCACCACGCTCCAGCCCATCATCGGGGTGGTGGAATTCAACAGCTTCCGCCGCTGCATCGTGGCGGACATTCCCGGCATCATTGAGGGCGCGCACAATAACCGCGGCCTGGGGCATGAATTCCTGCGCCACATCACGCGCTGCAAGGTGCTGGTCTTCGTTCTGGACATGGCCGGCAGCGAAGGCCGCGACCCCATTGAAGACCTTCAGAACCTCCGCACGGAAATCAAGCTGTACAGTGAAGACCTGGCCAAACAGCCCTGGTTCGTCGTTGCCAACAAAATGGACCTGGAAGGCGCGGAAGAAAACCTGAACAACTTCCGCATGCGTTTTCCGAAGGTGGACGTCATTCCCATCTCCGCCCTCAACGGGGACGGCATTTCCCAGCTCAAAAGCAAGCTTGATGAACTTGTAGGTTATAAATTCGTCCGTTAAAAACCAACTGCCAATCCTCTCCCACCATCCGACATGACCGCTCCGCTCACCGAGGCAACAGACCCGAACCAGCTTTTGTGCCGCATCGCCGGAATTGGAGACCTCTTCGCCATTGAAGGGGAATTCGTCACAGGGAAGGAAATACCCAGCGGCCATATCAACACCACCTACAAGGCCACCTACCGCAAAAGCGACGGGACGGAAGACTCCTACATCCTCCAGCGCATCAATGATTATGTGTTCAAGGATCCCAGGGCCGTCATGCGCAATGTGGAGAAAGTCACGCGCCACATCAACTGGAAAGTACTGCGCCGCCTGAAGGACTCCGCCGGACAGACCCTCAATCTTTATCCGGCCCGCGGAGGGCGCAACTACATTGACATCCCCGGTGACGGCATCTGGCGCTGCTACAATTACCTGGCCGGCACGCACACCTATGACGTGGTGGAAAACACCCGGCAGGCTTACCAGGCCGGATTTGCGTTCGGCTCCTTCCAGGACTTGATCAGCGATATGAATCCGGAGGACATCGTGGAAACCATCCCCGGCTTCCACCATACCCGGAACCGTTTCAACCGCCTGATGGAAGTGGCGGAGCAGGACCCGCAGAAACGCCTTTCCACCTGCCTTCCGGAACTGGATTTCATCAAGGCGAGGGAAGAAGATGTGGACCGCCTTCTGGACCTTCAGGAGAGGGGCGTGCTCCCCACCCGCATCACCCATAATGACACCAAGATCAACAACGTCATGCTGGATGAAGACACAGACCACGCCGTCTGCGTCATTGATCTGGATACGGTGATGCCCGGGCTTGTCCTGTACGACTTCGGCGACATGGTGCGCACCGTCACCCCGCCCACGGAAGAAGATGAGGAAGACCTGGACAAGGTGCGCATGCGCATGCCCATGTTCCAGTCCATTGTGGAGGGCTATCTGGCTGCCGCCCACGGCTTCCTGACCCAGGCGGAAATAGACCAGCTTGCCTTTTCCGGAAAACTTATCACGCTGGAAATCGGCATCCGGTTCCTGACGGACTACCTGGAAGGAGACCAGTACTTCAAAGTCTCCCGCCCGGACCACAACCTCATCCGCTGCCGCACGCAGCTCAAGCTGGTGGAATGCATTGAACGGGAGCTTCCGGTCATGGAACAATACGTCCAGCGCCTGGCCAGGGGATTTGCCAGAAAATAGGAGGCTGAGTCCCTCTGCCAATTTTCCACTCCCGGAGGGACGGCTGTACGCCGTCCCTTATTATTTATCTATTGTTTGAACACTGCGGCGATTTCCATAATCCAAGAAACATTCCACGCAATCGCCACAAACCATGTTTGAAGTACCGGATATTCAACTCAATCAATATGGCAAGCCGGCAAGGATCATGTATCTGGCCCCCTATGCCCCCGACGCTCCCGATTTCTCCAAAAAGCCTTACACGGGCAACGGAGGCTATCCCCAGTATCACTACAACATTTACAAAGCTATTCAGGACATCGGTTATGACGTCGTCTCCACCTCCAAACCCTATTCCGTGCAATTTGCCAAAGGAAACGTGGACTATGTGTTCTCCCTGATGAACAGGTTCGCCATGTCCAAGCCTGAAATATTCATCTCCTCCTACTGCGAATTCATCCAGGTTCCCTACCTGGGCGCTCCGCCCAACATCCGTGCCATTGCGGAAGACAAGTTCCTGACCAAGATGGTGTTCCGCTCCCTGGGCCTGAACGTTCCGGAAGGTATGGGGCTGTCCAGGGAAAAAGGCATTCCGGACAAGGCGCCCTTCCCCGGCCCCTACTTTGTCAAAAAACGGTTTGGCGCCGCTTCCGGCGGCATCCGGGAAGACAGCATCTGCGGCTCCTGGGAAGCAGTCTCCGCGTGTGCTGAACGCCTCATGGAGGAAGGACACGAAGTGCTCGTGGAGCAATACTGCGAAGGCATTGACGTCACGGTTCCCGTGCTGGGGGGTGAAAAGCCTGTTATCCTGGGATACGTGCAGCCGAAATCCGATAAACCGGGCAGCATCATCACGGAAGACCTGAAACTGCATGACCACCTGGGCTACCAGATAGTCTCCGTGCACGACCTGGAACAGGACATCGCCAGGGACGTGCAGAAAGTCTGGGACGCCCTGGGCCCCATGGACTATTTCCGCATCGACTACCGGATTGACTTTGAAAAAGGCGAACGGCGCATCCTGGAAATGAACATCTGCTGCCACCTGGGCAAAAGCGGCTCCATCTGCCTGGCGGCCGCAGAACACGGCTACTCCCAGGCGGACCTGCTCAAATACATCCTCGCCTACAGCATGAACAGGCAGAAAAACCTCTGCCAATACGGCACGTGGCTTATCTGACCGTGTACGGCAACAGAACACATGCCAATCATGGCGGGGAGAAGGATGCTAATCCGGTATCCGGCTGATTGCTTCAAACACCTCCTGCCAGCTTTCCCTGGACGCCTCCAGCCCTCCCAGGACCATGCCGCGTTCCCGGGCAGCGGAGGCCATATCCTCCCGGTAATGCGGCTCCCAGGCCATCTTGGTGGCGTACGTGATGAAATCCCCGGGGCTTTCGCACAGCCAACCGGTTTTTCCGTGTTCCACCATCTGTTCCCAGCCTCCGCGCTTGTCCACAATCAGCACGCTTCCGCTCGCCATCGCTTCAAAACCTACGCGCGGCCAATTCTCCGTCGTATCCGTGGGTTGCAGCACGATGTGGCACCTTTGGTAAAACTCCTGCTGGGACAGGGACTTCTGGTCATGGAACGTCTCCACCCACCCGGGAGGCTTCCCGGTCTTCGCCTCACTCCGGTGGTCAAACCCGAGAAAAGTCCCGCTCTTCCGGACGGGAGAAGCGAAATTCTCGTAAATGTGCCACGTATCCTTGCTGAATTTATCCTCGTCCTGCCGGGAAATGTGTCCCGCGCCAAACCAGTCCGCGGATCGCTGGACAATGAAGGGAAAATCAGTCGTGTCAAAATACGGCTTGAACGTCATGAACCGGATGGACGGATCGGCATTCAAGGCTCTCAGGCGCGGCATCACGCTCTCCCTCACCTGGTCATTCTGATAAAGAAACAGGGAAATATCACCCCTCTTCATGGCTTCCTTTTCCCGTCCGAAAAGCCAGGTCATGCAATTGACAAACACTGTCTTTCTTGTCCGTTTCCGTATCTCCGGCAGCGCAGCCAGAAACTCTTCATTGCAAAAACTGATAACGGGAGCGCCTTCCGAAATGGCTGACCAGTCGTACCCTTCATGCACTGTAACGCCCCGCTCAACCATTTCCGGATAAAGCTCGGCACGGTGAATGTTTTTCTGAGTGGGAATAAGGTGAATATCCACTCCCATGTGTCTCCAAACCTTAATCTGGTGGTAAAGCTCGGCTCCCGCCCCTCCATAGAGGGACGGAAAACCGATGATGTATAGAGGTATCATTGTTAATTTATTCCATAAAGATCATTAAAACAAAAATTATTTAATTCTCTTCAATGTATAATTAAGAAAACAATTACTTACATTTTAACGCCACATCTAATGTTCTTAAATCATTGGCACATCATGAAGATGGAGCTGCCACTCTTTGTATCATGGATATCCAAGAATCGTTATCTGGAGTTGGAAGTTTTTTTATGCTTTCTACGATATGTAGAAAATGTTTATCCCAATTTTTTGGTTTATCTTCACCACTAAACAAAACTGCTTGTAGCAAGGCATAGCACGATTGATAATAAACAGCTAATATTGTCATAAAAGTATTCACTCTTTCATTATTGTTTTTTATTTTATCAATAATAAAAAAACACATATTGCAATGTTCATTGTACAAATCATAAAATGCAAAATCTCCTTTTTTTCTTAATCTTCCCACAACAAGTTCATTTTCAGCCACAAAATCATCCACACTTTCTATTTTCTCCACCGGAAAACCCTGGGGAATAAAAGGTCCAAGTAACATCAAATACGGAAAATCGGCATTGCTACATACCACAAACGGTTTGCGCATTGAAAACAACAAATCGAAATACCTTATATAGATATATTCTAGTGCAACATGAATAATTGAAGCTCTTTCTGAAAAAAAATCATCACATTTCCATCTTAGTGCAACAGTTTGTTTTGACCGGGAAATAAAGATATCAGGATCCAACCCCTGTACTTCTTGAAATTTGTATATTAATTCCTTTATTGATTCATTCTCCATATTATCGTGGATAAGAAGAAAAAGATTAACCGGTATTTCCATATCACATCTCTAATGCTAATTTTATACTCTAAAAACACTTGCAATTATTTAATTTCACAAGCCACCCAAAATTAATCCCCAGCCAAGGCTAAGTGTCGCAGGATCATCAGAAATGCCAACTCCTCCAGAGTACACATCCTCTAGTATAGTACCGATAATAATCCCAACACCTGCTGCTATAACCCAGGGATTTGTTTCAGGTTCCGGCTCAATTTTAGGCTCTATAGGAGATGGAGATTCTACTTCCGAATCTTTAACAGTTGAATTTACGGGAACTCCTTCATTATCATATACCATTACTCCATTTGGAGCACGACAATTTCCTTTATTAGGATCACAGAAACACATCGCCTGTATCCCTGTCCAGCAACATGGTTTCTTGTATTCCGTCGGTGTATTACCATATTGAGAATGTCGATAATTTGGAGGACATTGACACGTCCATGAACAATTTTTCCCATCATCATGCATCTCTGAAATTGCACATATCATAGGGGCGTAATATAAAAGTCCTAGATAATCTGTTTTAATAGATATTTTATTACGAATAAAGGAATATAAATTCTTGCCGCCTTTCTCTCTTATTACATCTCTATTAATCCATCGCCCGTTCGATGTATTATAATATCGGTAATTATAATACACAAGCCCCAATTCGTCATCAGAGTATTCAGAAGAAAACCTGAACGGATTGTCCTCCGCCATATCGCCTTCCATCCTGACAACATTGCCGTATGGACCGTATTCGTACAGAGCCCGGCACTCTCCCTGGGCATCAAATAGGCCTGTAGTATTTTTCAGCAGGTCGTGGGTATAAAACAGGTTTTCCACATAGGTACCCGTTTCGTCGAATGTGGTCATTGCCAAGATTCGTGTTGCCGTGGACTCCATAGGATCCCATAGATAGGTTTTCCGAAGAACAGGTTGCACCGTTTCCGTTGCATTGACTGCATCCAGCTCCGCAAGTTGGAGAAAACCACGGTAAATAAACCGTTTCCGGGACACCAGCACTTCTCCTTCATAGACTGTTTTTTCCACTCTCCTGTTCAGATAGTCGTAGCGGCATTCCACCCGCTTGGTGTCCTGCGTGAAGCTGACGGCCTGATTTAGAGCATTATACTTTACCTCCCATTCGCCTGTAGAGGTTTTCACCTTAATCTGGTTGCCGTCTTCGTCGTACTCCCGTACCAAAGGCTGTTCTTCTCCACCGGTAATGGAAGTGTATTGGTTGAGACTATTTGTCTCATAGACGATTGCAACCTCTTCTGAGCCTTCCCGGGAAGATGCATGATCACCGGAAATGTACTGGTTGAGATTATTTGACAGATAAACGGTGGGAGCCGCTTCCGCTCCTTCCTGTGAGGTCAACCGGTTACCGATATTGTCATAGGAGTAGCTGTACGTTCCGCCCCGGTTCATCACGTCGGCAACCAGTTCGTCCCGGTCATTATACGTGTAAACATGAGTAAGATCGGGATTGGGAGTATTAAAGTAATCCTTCTTTTCCAGGGGGCGCCCCAGTGCATCGTAAGTATAGTCGACTTTAGCTAAATAGTCGATACTCCCCGGACGCTGGTAGTCTATTTTAGTCAGCAAGTCACGTTTTTCCTCCCGGGTATACCATCTCTTGAGGGCGTTGGGATAGGTGAGCGTTTCCAAAAGTCCATGAACTGCATGATAGCCGTAGGTAAACCGGTCGCCTGCACGCCTGAGAGAAACAGTGCCAAGGCGTTTATACATATCATAATTCCAAATGGTTTGAAAAACAACATCATCTTTGTATTGCAAACTATAGCCAGGAAATCGTCCCAGACTGTCCCTTTGATAGTCAAGCCGGCTGGCCACCAGACCTGCCGTATTTTCCTGTACCGCTTCATTGTATTGGTTATAGGAAAACGTGCGCGTACCGGAATCATCCGTTACCTGTGTAAGGAGATTGAGATGGTTATATGTGTAGCCTATGGCCGGCGTGGCATCATTGTGAGTGACAGAGAGCAAATTTCCTGTCAACTCATCATAGCCGTAAGTCGTCATAAGATGAGTCCCCTGTTCATCAACCGTCCGAGCTTGTGATTTGGCCACCAGCCTGTTCCACCCGTCATAGGAATAGGTTTCCCCATGCCCGTCAGCATAGGTTTTTGCCGTCATGAGGCCGGAGCCTTCCTCATAACTCCACACGGTGGTATCACCATCCGTCCGTTCACGCGGATCACCTGCTATGGTTTCTTCCGGAGCCCGGAAAGTTTTGAGTTCAATCAGCCTGTCCGCATCGTCGTAAGCAAAAACAGAGGGCTGCACTGCCGTACCGTATTCAGCAATCTTGCGTCCGCGCAAATCGTAAGCATAGCAAGCCGTTTTCCCCAGTGCGTCCGTGATGCAGGAGGGCAATGCCGTCGCCGGATCATAGACAGTCGTAACCGTATTGCCAGCAGCGTCTGTTCTCCCGGTTTCACGTCCGGCAAGATCAAACATGATCGTGGTTTCATTGCCGCGTGTATCCGTAAGAATTTCCTTTTTCCCCGTGGCCGTGTAGGAACGCGCCGCAGTCGTAGTCATGTTTGCGAAATCCTTTTTGGAGACTTCATACCCGTCAATGACAAGAACTTCTGCAATGACCAGGGAATCAGGAACCTGTTTCCTGATTGTACGTTTGCCGGGAGCCGTATATTCCATCCATTCCGGAATCTCATTGCCTCTCGCATCCGAAGAGATGATCTTTTCAGCAACGACTGGGGACAGGAAAGAAACCAGCGTAGACGTGCTTTTCGAGTAAGGCAGCCCGTAACTATTGTAGTTAATTACAGTCTTCACACGGTATATGCCGTCTTCCCTCCGTTCACAGGCATAGGAGTATTCTGTTATACGGGAGTTAGCCGGGGCAGGTTCTTCCGCCAACTTCCAAGTCTCTTTCACCACGTTGCCGAAGGAGTCATAGTCGTAAAGCATCGGGGCCATGCCGTCCGTCCCTTTCCGCAACAGCCTGTTCTTTGTGTCAAAGCTGTACCGTTCATGGATGAGGCCGCCGTTGGCACTAGCTCGGGAAAGACGGACTACGTTGCCCCAGCCATCCGTTACAGATTGTTCCATGAGGGCCGGTTCCCCGGCTTCCTGCGGTATAAGGGTGGAATGGAGAATCCCTTCTTCCGTGCATTCCGTTTGATAAAGCAAATGCCTCTGTCCCGTTCCGCTTTGTTCCAAAACGGTTCCATCCGCATGGCGGCGGGTGACAAGCGTAGCTCCTGCCGGCGTGGTAGCGGTTTCCGTCAATCCATCCTCACTATAGGCATAAGCATGGTCTTTCCCAAGCACGTCCGTTTCACGAACAAGCTGCCCCAGCAGGTTGTATTCCCGCCCTTCACTAGTGGCCATGGGACCGACGTCCCGCCGTATCGCCAAGGCTCTGCCAAAAGCGTCCCGCGTGTAGCTGACAATGATTTCCGGAGTAGTTTCCGTAGCCGAACGAATAGTTTCCACAAGCTGGCGAGCCGTGTTGTAGGCATACGTAGTCATCACTCCGTCTTCATCCTTTTCCCACAAGGGGCCGCAACACATCATTTCACGTTCCGTCACGCGTCCGTTGCCGCGCGTGCGCTTGAGCCATCGCCTCTCCTTGTCATATTCGTAGTCCGCCGTATCTGTCAATGCCCAGGTTCCATCCATCAGAAAAGCGTATTTTTCTATCCGGGTGTTGGTACCCTGCGCAGATACGTAAGTCAATTTGCGCTTGCTCTGCCCCGGCACAGCTTCTCCCTCAACCCGGGTTTCCGCCGTAATCCTGTACAGGGCGCCGTGCTGACTGTTTGCTTCATACTCGTAAGAGGTCTGTACTCCATTGACGGCCTGCCGCATCTTCAACCGGCCCCTTGCATGGACATTGGAAGCCGAGGGCATCCATGTTTCCGTTATTTCCACTTGCTCTCCTTCCGCACCCAGGGCAGTCGTCCGCTTAGTCACACGGCGCACGTCATTGGCTTCCTCATAGGTGTAGTGCGTGTCCCTCAACCGCACAGCTTTGATGGTAAGAACGACATATTGGTGAATGATATCCGGATCAGGACGGTCCGAGTACCGGTAATAGGTGTAGGTGCCTTTTCTTTCCCCTCCGGACCAGGGTTCCATGCGAACTGTTTCACGGCCAAAAGCGTCGTAGGCCCACGTCTTGACACTCCCGTCGGGAGCAGTTTCCCGTGACAGCTTTCCTATGCTGTTATAATCGTAAGTGGTTTCCCGGGCATAGTCGGTGCCGTAGGCTTCAATGCGGCTGGTGCAAAGGTTCCCCTTGGAGGTCTGTTCATAAGTTTCACACACGCGAGAAATGGGTGTTCCGGTTTCTCCGCGCTGAACGGTAGTAATCAATTTCCATGTGGTGGAAGTGACAGCCTGTTTTTCCCGCAGGGTGTAAATGGCGTCTTCTCCTTCACCCTGGGACATGCACCAGGCGCCTCCCGTTCCCTGCCAATAACGGGTGACATAGGGGGAACGGCCTTCAGCCTGTTCCGTGACCGTGAGTTTGCTGGTTGCCGTATCTCCGGAAATGGAGAAAGTTTTAAACGGAGTACCCGTGACGGGATAAACGCCATTCGCTTTTTCCCCCACCTGCTCCGGCAGATAAAAGGCAATCACATAGCCGTCAGCCGTCACATTTTCTATACTGGCAAGGCCATCCCACAGGTTCCATATCTGGCGGATGTTTCCGTCACTCCCCCGCACGATGTCCAGATATTGGGAAAAATCCTGCGCCGTATAGGAAGAACCAAGCTTGGAAACATATCCGGTAGCGTTCTTTAGGGAAGAGAGTGAAGACCCTCCGTACAGAACGGAATTCCCCCTGTTATTGCTTACGCGCATTTCCGCGGCAAAGGAAGAAGCCGCATCGGCAGCACGGCTGCTTTCCTGTGCGTAAGTCATGGAAACGGAACCACCCCGTTTCTTGGAGCCTCCTATGGAACCCGCACTGGCCGCGCCGCCATAGCAATAGTAGTTGACATTGGTCCCCCCATTCCTGATCTGAAAGGCCGTGTCCGCCCTCAAGCTGCCTCCGGGAGGCGGCTGGATACTGCTTGCCATCGGGTGCAGGTATTGAAGAGCGGCGGGAGTCCACAATTTGGAAGAAAAGTTGTAAGCTACAATTTCCAGCATGCCATAAGGCATTCCTTCCATCCCCCGGAAAGCTCCGAAATTGGTGCGCCACACCATGCTGGTTTTCCTGGTTTGGGTGGTTACGCGCTTACCGGCGGAAGAAATGTTGCCACGCATGGAGGGTGAAGAAAATAGCCCGCGAACTGTGGGAGGGGGTTCCGCTCCTCCCGTATTATCCATGCATCCGTCCGAAGAGGAAGGATTGCCCACCGGCTCATCACCGTCTTCATCTCCACCATTGTTGCCGTCCGGACATGGGTTGCTGGAGCTGCTGTTGGGAGAACTGCTGCTCCCTCCGCTGCTGGAACCGCATGTATCGTCTTCGCCTTCGTCGTCATTGTCCACCGGTTCCGTTTGCGTATCCGGAGGGACATAGGAAGAGGAAGAACCAGTCTGATGGTCAGTGACGACCACGTTCATGTCAAAAGTAAGTTTGGCGACGTTCTTCCCGTGGTCCTTCAGGGTAATGTTATGATATTCCAAATGGGCCTCATGCTTCCCTTCCTGGATATCAAATGAGGTTGTTTCCGGGCTGTAAGTACCGCCTCCTTCCGGCCCGCGCGGACCGAGATTCATAATCTCCTCTTGATCCACTGTCAGCGTCGCCAAATCATCGGCGCCCATGTTGACAGTACACTTGGCCGTTTCAGAAGGCCCCAGCGGGCGCACCTCAAATTCCCAATTCCAATTCCGGTCAAAAGCATCCGGAGCGCTTTTATCGATAGGCGTCGGTTTTCCTCCGCTGTCGGAACTGCGCGCCCCTGTCAGGGAATTGATATCGTCGTTAAATTGTTCTTTCATGGTTGAAATAGATTAATTGTTGATTATCAATCATTGCTTGATTCCGGCACGGGAATGCCAGCAATAACTTTATCAATTCATTACCTATGCCAACTAATTTTTACTCTTCAACACGCCTAAAACGGAATAGACGCTATCCAGGGGCCACAAGAATATCTGCCATTTCATTCACTCTGGCAGGCAAACTACTTCTTTCCTCCGAGAAAAGAGGGGATTTTCCCCACTGCTGAGGAAGCTTCATTGAATACCGGCTGACTTCCCATCGCCCGGAATAGACGGCCAGTCCTGTTCCCCGGGCATCAAACCGATTCTTTCCCAACGGAACACTTTACGGAAGCCGTTATAGAAGGAAGGAAGAATATCCTTTCTACCGAGACATCTTTATCATTCAGGAGAGCTGCTCCTTCAAATGCTCCAGCAGGTTGGCGCAGCCGTCCTGAAGCAATTCCACCACATGGTCAAAGCCTTCCTGGCCTCCATAGTAGGGGTCCGGCACTTCCTCATCCAGAAAACGCGTGGTGAAAAAGCACATGGGGACAATCTTGCCTTCCCACTGTCCGCTCTTGTCCAGCCGTTTCAAATCCCGCAGATTCTCCCGGTCCATCCCTACAACCAGGTCGAACTGCTCCAGATCATCCTTCCGCACGGGGCGTGATTTGACTCCCGGATTCCGATAACCGTATTTTTCCAGGGCCTGGACCATCCGGGCATCCGGAGGGCAGCCCCGGTGGTAGCCGATCATTCCGGCGGAATCGCTCTCAATCAGGTTTTCCAACCCTTGTTCCTTCACCATCTTTTTAAAAATGATTTCCGCCGCGGGAGAACGGCAGATATTGCCCAGGCAGACAAAGAGGACTCGGTAAGGTTCGGAAGCATTCATGGGGACCATTATTTTCTTTCAGGATAGGCAAGACGTTTCCCCAGATCAAGAGGGAAGAGCCTCCTGCATGGAAAGCAGACACACGCCGGGCAACGCAGGGAGCCAGCCGCAGAACGCCGCCATGCCGTCCCAAAATAAGATTCTCCTGTGTTTCGGCTTGCGTCACGGGGTGTTCGGCTGTAGATTATCGCATGGCAGATCTCCCTCTTGGATTAAGTTTTGATGACGTGCTCCTGCTGCCCCGCCTGAGCGCGATTCTTCCCGGTGATGCGGACATCAGTTCCCAGCTTGTTCCGGGCTTTGACATGAAAATCCCCATGCTGTCCGCAGCCATGGATACCGTTTCCGAATCGGAACTGGCGATTGCCCTGGCGCGGGAAGGCGGCTTGGCCGTCATTCACCGCAATAATCCCATCGACATCCAGGCGGCCATGGTTTCCCGCGTGAAGCGTTTTGAAAACGCGGTCATTCCTAATCCCGTCACGGTGAACAAGGACATGACGCTTGAAGAAGTCCATCAAATCATGATGGAACAGGGCTATTCCGGCTTCCCGGTGGTGGACTCCAACCGCCGTCTGGAAGGCATCATCACCGGGCGCGACATGCGCGGCGTGGATGATTACCAGAACGTCCGGGTCAAGGATGTCATGACTCCCCTTTCCCGCCTGATTACGGCGGCTCCCACCACCACCATTGAGGAAGCGCGCCACATTCTTTACACCCACCGCATTGAAAAACTTCCCCTGGTGGATGAAAACGGCGTGCTGGCCGGCCTCATCACGGAAACGGACATCCAGAAGCGCGCCATGTTTGCGGACGCCTCCAAGGACGAACACGGCCACCTGCGCTGCGGCGCCGCCGTGGGCGTGGGCTCCGATTACCTGGACCGCGCCAAGGCTCTCATTTCCGCCGGAGCGGACGCCCTGTTCATTGACGCCGCCACCGGCCACACCACCCGCGTCATGGACGTGGTTTCCAACCTCCGCAAACTGACGGACCGTCCCATCGTGGCCGGCAACGTAGTCACGGCGGAAGGCGCCTCCGACCTGATCAAGGCGGGCGTGCAAGCCATCAAGGTGGGCGTGGGCCCCGGCTCCATTTGCACCACCCGCGTCATTTCCGGCGTGGGCATGCCCCAGTTCACGGCTATCCAGGAGGTAGCCTCCGTAGCCCGTCCCGCGGGCGTCACCGTCATTGCGGACGGCGGCATCCGCTACTCCGGGGACATCGTGAAAGCCCTGGCCGCCGGCGCTGACCTGGTGATGCTGGGCGGCCTGCTGGCCGGCACGGAAGAAAGCCCGGGCAAGGTGGTCCACTACCAGGGCCGCCACTTCAAGCAGTACCGCGGCATGGGCTCCCTGGGCGCCATGCGCCGCGGCTCCGGCGACCGTTACGGCCAGAACAGCTCCGGCAAGCTCGTCGCGGAAGGCGTGGAAGCGCGCGTCCCGTACAAGGGCATGCTGGCGGACGTGGTCTTCCAGCTCATGGGCGGCCTGCGCTCCGGCATGGGCTACCTGGGCGCACACACCCTGGCGGAACTCCGGGACAAGGCCCGTTTTGTCCAGATCACCTCCGGCGGCCTGAAGGAAAGCCACCCCCACGACATCACCATCACGGAAGAACCCATCAACTATTCCTGTTAAACCCTCTCTCACATGGACGACAAGCACCTCGTAGCCGTCATTGACTTCGGCTCCCAATACACCCAGCTCATTGTGCGCCGCGTGCGCGAACTGGGCTACATGGCCAAACTGTACGCGCTGGAAGACCTGGACCAGATTCATGAACCCGGCGCCGTCATTCTTTCCGGCGGCCCTAAAAGCACCACGGACGCGGACGCCCCGGACATTGATTTTGAATGGCTCCAGAGCCTGAACGTCCCCGTGCTGGGCGTGTGCTACGGCATGCAGCTCCTGAACATCAAGCACGGCGGCTCCGTGAAAGCCAGCAACAAGCGTGAATACGGCCCCGCCGCCCTGCTGCCGGAAGCCTGCGCGGGCCTGTACCAGGACATGTCAGCCTCCTCCCAGGTATGGATGAGCCATTCGGATACGGTGGACCATCTGGCGGAAGGCTGCCAGGTCATCGCCCGTAATGCGGAAGGCGTCCCCGTCTCCCTCCAGTGGGGAGAAACCACCTTCGGCATCCAGTTCCACCCGGAAGTGACCCATTCCCATGAAGGGCGTACCATCCTGCGCAACTTCCTCTCCTGCGCCGCCAACCTCAAGAAGTTCGACATCGGCGACTTCAAGAGGCAGCTCATCCGTGAAATTCAGGAGCGCGTGGGCAGCAAGCAGGTCGTCTGCGGCGTCTCCGGCGGCGTGGACAGCACCGTGCTGGCCGTCCTGCTGCATGAGGCGGGCGTGAACATGCGCGCCATCTTTGTGGACAACGGCCTGCTGCGTAAGAATGAGGCTGATGAAGTCCGCGCCAATTTCGCCCGCATGAACGTGGAAATTGAAACGGTGGACGCTTCCGAACGCTTCCTGACGGCCCTGGCCGGGGAAGGTGACCCGGAAAAGAAGCGCCGCATCATCGGCGGCCTGTTCATCGACGTATTCTGGGACGCCGTGGGAGACGCGGAAATGCTCGCCCAGGGCACCCTGTACCCGGACGTGATTGAAAGCGCCTCCAACGCCAAATCCAAGGCCTCCGTCATCAAGACCCACCACAACCGCGTGGAACGCGTGCTGGAGCTCCAGGCGCAGGGGAAAGTGCTGGAACCCCTGGCGGAACTGTTCAAGGACGAGGTGCGTGAACTGGGAGCCTCCATGGGCATCCCGCATGACATCCTGTGGCGCCACCCCTTCCCCGGTCCCGGCCTGGCCGTACGCTGTCCCGGCGTAGTTACCAGGGACCGCCTGGATATCATCCGGGAATGTGACGCCATCTTCATCGGCAATCTGAAAAAATACGGCTGGTATGAAAAAGTCTGGCAGGCTTACGCCGGCCTGATCCCCGTGAAGACAGTGGGCGTGAAAGGCGACGAACGCTCCTACGAATGGGCCACCAACCTGCGCGCCATCGTGTCGGAAGACGCCATGACGGCGGACTGGGTGGAGCTCCCCCCCGCCCTTCTGCGTGAAACCAGCAACCGCATTCTCAATGAAGTGAAGGGCATCAACCGGGTCCTTTACGATATTTCCACCAAGCCCCCGGCTTCCATTGAGTGGGAATAAGGCTTCCG
This sequence comes from Akkermansia muciniphila, assembly GCF_002884975.1. Classification (NCBI taxonomy): domain Bacteria; kingdom Pseudomonadati; phylum Verrucomicrobiota; class Verrucomicrobiia; order Verrucomicrobiales; family Akkermansiaceae; genus Akkermansia; species Akkermansia muciniphila. The sequence goes on from NZ_PJKB01000003.1 coordinate 357,792, forward strand.
CACCCTGCTGACGACCGCGCAGCAGGGTGCCTGCCGCCAATACCGCGGTAATTGAAAGGAGAACCATCATGACTGAACTGGAAAAATGCATGGCGGGAGAATGGTATGACTGCCACGACAAGGTGTTCCTGGAATTCAAGGCCAAGACACACCGCCTCTTGATGAAATACAATTCCCTGCCTTACGACCATAAGGAGGAGAAGTACCAGGTCCTGAAGGAAATGCTTGGCAGCATAGGCACTAAAGTCTCCATAGGCCACTCCTTTACTTGCGACTACGGCCGCAATATCCATATCGGGAATAACGTCACTGTCAATACGGGCTGCACGTTCGTGGACTGCAATAAAATCACCATTGGCAGCAATGTGCTGATCGCCCCCAACGTGCAGATTTACACCGCTACGCATCCCATTGACCTGAATGAGCGCCTCACCCCCGTTGAAACGGCGGAGGGCGTTGAATACGTCCGCCATACCTTTGCCCTTCCGGTCACGATAGAAGACGGCTGCTGGATTGGCGGCGGCGTGATCATTCTACCGGGTATTACCATTGGGAAAGGCAGCGTCATCGGCGCCGGCAGCGTGGTCACCAGGAATATTCCCGCCAACAGCCTGGCGGCGGGAAATCCCTGCAAAGTTATCCGTAAAATCAACGGAAGTCAGGAACAATGATTAAACTGATAGCGTTTGACCTGGACGGCACCATCGGGGAAACGGTCCCCATGTGCATCAGGGCGTTTGAGCAGGCGGTCTCCCCCTATGCGGGCCACACGCTGAGCGAACGGGAAATCACGCAAACCTTCGGCCTGAATGAAGTCGGAATGATCAAGGTAGTGGCCGGGGAAAAATGGAGGGAGGCTCTTCGTGACTTTTATCCGGTTTATGAGAAAATGCATGATGAATGCCCAGAACCGTACGAGGGCATTTGCGAACTGATCCACACCCTAAAAGCTGCTGGAATACTGGTTGCCCTGATTACCGGAAAGGGAGAAAAGAGCTGCCGCATCACTCTTGAAAAATTCGGCATGCAGGACCTGTTCTGCTCTGTAAAAACCGGTGCGGAAGACAGGCCCAATAAAGCGGACGCCATTGAGGAACTGCTGGCTGCCTACTGCGTGGCAAAAGATGAATTTTATTACATTGGAGACGCGGTTTCAGATGTGACCGCCTGTAAAAAAGCGGGCGTGCCCTGCCTGTCTGCCGCCTGGGGAGCCACAGCAGACATCAGCGGACTGGAAGAGTCCAATCCTTCAAAGGTATTTTTCAGCATTGAAGACCTGGCGCATTTCCTCCGCCGCCTGCAGAAAGGAATGTAACCTCCCTCCGCTCTTTCCTTTGTCCTAACCAGTCGCGCCCAGCAATCTTCCCGCCATGGATACCGGTTCCATCATCCTCACCTCTTTCCTTTCCACCATTCCCGTCTATCTTTTCTTCGCCACGGGTTTCTACCTGCGCCACAAGCACGTTATCCAGGCGGATCATGACGCCCCCATCATGCGCCTGGCGATGGACGTGGCCTATCCCTGCCTTGTTTTCCACAGCATCATGAAGTACATGGTGCTCTCCGGGAATGAAACGCTCAGCAGCGTTTCCTTTTCCCTCCAGGCCATTGCGGCAGGAGCGCTGGAACTCCTGCTGGGAATCGCGTCAGCATGGCTGGTCGCCAAAATGCTGCGCATGCGCATCGGCACGGGTCTGCGCACCTTCACCCTGACGGCGGGGGTGCAGAACTACGCCTTCTTCGTCATTCCCATCATCCAGATGCTGTTCACGGCCAGCAATGACCCCACCCTGGGCGTCCTCTTCGTCCACAACGTAGGTTGTGAACTTGTTGTCTGGAGCATCGGCGTCATCATCATTGCCGGTGGACCGGGCAACCTGAACATGGGCGTCTTCTTCCGCGGGCCGCTGCTGGCGGTCATGGTGGGCCTCACGCTCGCCTGGTCGGGCCTGGGAACCTATGTAGCCCAGCCGCCTCTCATGAAAACCTTTGAAATGATCGGCAATTGTGCCACTCCCCTTTGCCTGATCCTCTTCGGTTGTTCCATGAGAGACCTGTGGCACAACATGAAATGGGAACCCAAGCCCATCGTCTGCGGCCTGCTGACGCGTCTGGGACTGGCTCCGGCCCTACTGCTCCTGATGGCTTATTTCCTGCCGGTGGACGACTACATCAAGCGCGTCATCATCATCCAGGCTGCCATTCCCTCCGCCGTCATTCCGGTCATTCTGGCCAAGCGCTTCGGCGGCAATCCGGACCTGGGCACCCAAATCCTGCTGACCACTACCGTGGCCTCCTTCATCACGCTGCCCTGCTGGCTGGCACTGGGGTCTTCCCTCGTCGTACCGTTGTATTAAAGGAGGTGCGGCAGCACCGTTACCGGGGCTGAATGAAAAGCAAAGCGAAAGTCGCCGGGCTGGACCACGGGCAGGCAAACGGTCCAATTCCGCGTTCCCGGAAGCTTGCCTCTTCACGAATGCGGTTCCTTCATTGGGAGCTCCACTAGCAGAACTATTACGGCCCTGGAATGCCGTCATTCTTTCTACACCCTCACCACGTTTCCATGCTGAAGCTTTCCCACCTTTGTGTTGACTCCCCGGATGGATATGTATTCAATGGGCTCCATGAAGTTTCCTGCTCCCCTCTGCGCCGCTGCCGTGCTGCCGGTCCTGTTTTCCTGTGCGGAGCAGGTTTCCCGGATTGAACACGTGCGGGAGGTTCCCTTGAAAACCACAGTGATTCCTGCGGAAGACGTGGGTATGCACCGCTCCCAGGCTACTTATCTGCTGCACGGCGCCGTCTCCCAGAAACAGCGCCTCCAGCGGCTGGGCCAATACTACTTTGTCACCTGGAATGATGCACACCCGGAACAGGCGGCCACCCTGGTCATGATGTACCGGCAGGGTAAAACGGGCTCAACCGTTCTGACTAAATCCATCTCCTACCCGGCCGGGAGAAAAGGGGGCACGCAAAACTCCGTTTTTGAATTCATCGGGGATGAAGCCAAAACAAAAGGGGAGATTCTCGCATGGAAACTTGTCCTGAAGGACAACCATGGTAAAACAATCTCCGAACGCCATTCCTACCTGTGGGGCGACGATCATTGACTCTCCGGCAAAAACGCCGAAGGGCCAATGAAAAGCAACCGGATATGAAGGATTAGAACTGCGGTTTCCGGGCTCAATTACCCATAAAGTGGCCCCGATTTCCAATCCTTGGAAACTGTCTTCCGGCAATACCGGAAGCCTTACGCTTCCTGCCGTTTGGCGCGGCGCTTGCGGACGGCGCCGGCAAGGTTTTCCAGCACTTCCACCGTACTGTCCCAGCCGATGCACTGGTCCGTGATGCTCTTGCCGTACACCAGGTCGGAACTCAGCGGCTGGGCCCCTTCCACGATGTTGCTTTCAATCATCACGGCCACCACCTGGTCGGAACCGTCGGAAATCTGTTCCGCGATGCTGGCAGCCACGGACGGCTGCTTGCGGTAATCCTTGCAGCTGTTGCCGTGGGAGCAGTCCACCATGATGCGGTTGTTGATTCCGGCTTTCTGCAAGGCTTCCGCGGCTTCCTTCACATGCTCGTCATCAAAGTTCGGCCCCAGGGAGGAACCGCGCAGAATCAGGTGGCAGGACTTGTTGCCCGTGGTGGAGACAATGGCGGAAACGCCCTGCTTGGTCACGGAAAGGAAGCAGTGCGGGCACGAGGAGGAAATGATGGCGTCCACGGCAATCTGAAGGCTGCCGCTGGTGCCATTCTTGAACCCCACGGGCATGGAAAGCCCGGAGGCCAGCTCACGGTGCACCTGGCTTTCCGTGGTGCGGGCGCCGATGGCTCCCCACGTAATCAGGTCCGCGATGTATTGCGGAGTGATGGTGTCCAGAAACTCGGTTGCTGCGGGAATTCCCATGTCCCCCAGGCGGAGCAGCAGGCCGCGGGCCATATGAAGGCCGCGGTTGATGTCAAAGGTGTGGTTCATGAACGGGTCATTGATCAGGCCCTTCCAGCCCACCGTGGTGCGGGGCTTTTCAAAATACACGCGCATGATGATCACCAGGTCCTTTTCAAAGCGCGCCATTTGTTCCTTCAGGCGTGAGGCATAGTCCACCGCGGCCTGGGGATCATGGATGGAGCACGGCCCCACCACCACCAGCAGGCGGTCGTCATGGCCGGAAATGATGTTCTCCGCATTCTTGCGTGTCGTAGCCACCATTTTGGCGATTTCCGTGGTCGCCGGATAATCCTTGATCAGGATGGCGGGGGAGATCAGGGGCTCGATGTCTTGAATGCGTACGTCGTCTGTTTTGAACCAGTTCATGTCTGGACTTATTGAGGGGTTTTTAAGAGTGGTTGAAAAGAAAAAAATACGGTTTGGTGGCTTTATGCCTGAATATATCACGGGGCCTCGCGGCCATAAGCCGGAAGCCCCGCAACATAAATTGGCCCGTCTCTCAACTGACGGTCCGGTAATGCGTTACCAGGAAGTGACGTTGTCTTCCGTCAATTCCTGATTATTGATGTGCCCGTCCGCCGTGCTGCCCTGCTTATCCTTGCCGGTGCTGTAAACGGCTACATTCTTGGTCACCATGCGGGAACCGACCTGGACGCGGGGGGTACGGTCATCCGGATTGGCATTCAGAATAATGTAATAGGGGGATTCCCACGGGTCCATCAGGCCCACGCGGCCGCGGCTTTCAAAGAACAGGCCAGGGGAACCTTCCACATCCGTGGTGGTGGTGTTGAAATAGGCCGTCTTCTTGGGGTTCAGCTTCCTGTCCTCATCGCCACGGTCCATGTAATTGGTCAGGATGCTCATGATGCGGCTGTCATCATCCACGGCCGTCGTCATGTAATACTGTCCGTCCTTGCGGGCCTGCTTGGCCATTTCCCGGCTGTTCCAGGCTACGGGAACGCGGCCATTGTCCAGCATGTAATTTTCAACAGCCGTCTGCAATCCGTTGCAGTCGCTCCGCGCCGTGGTAACCCGGGACTTTTCCATCACGCCATTCACCACAGTCATGGCAATGCCGGCCAGCGTCAGGATAATGGCGATCACCACAAGCAATTCAATCAACGTGAATCCTCTGGATTTACGGTTCAAAAAAGGTGCCTTCATACTTTGCCAAGAGTAACGCAATTACGGTTCAGGGCAAGCGGAAAACAACCGGAACCGCCAATTTCAAAACGCGCTTCCAGTACGGCAAACATGCGGTACATGCCCGGATACGCAAGCACCCCGGCCATCATCAGACAGCCGGGGTGCTTGAAAAAGAAATTTCCTCAGTTGGCGGGCGCCGCGGGGACTTCCGGAGCGGCGGGAACCGGGGCCTGGGAAGAAGCGGCTTCCGCCTCAGCGGCCCGCCTGCGCAGTTCCTCCTGCTGGAGCTCTTCCGGCGTCTTGACGGGAACGGCGGCTTCCTGCTTGGCGGCGGCCTTCATCATTTCCGGGCTCAGCAGGCTCTCGGAGCTCTTGACGTGCTGGCGGTTGATCAGCATGCCCAGCACCAGGCAAAGAATCATGAAGGCGGTACCGAAGTATACCGTGGCTTTTTTCAGCACGTCCGTTGTGCGCGCGCCGAAGGCCTGGTCCGTAATGGCAGCGCCGAAGGCGGCCCCCAGCCCTTCCTGCTTGGGTCTCTGCATAAGCACCACGCCCAGGAGAAGAAGTGACACAATCACCAGAACGGCAAAGAGTAACTGTATGCTGATATTGAGTGAATTTGCTAAAAAAAGGTTCATGAACGCGGGGAGTATGTGTGAATTCAGATGGTTTGTAAAGTCTAGGAAATGATTTCGTTATGCTCGTTGCAAACGATTTTCTTGGGGACAATGGGCTTGTCCGACAGGGCGAAGCTCATGATGACCACCCGTTCACCCGTCTTGATTAAATGGGCTGCACCGCCGTTCATGATGATGTTTCCCGTACCGGCAGGCCCCTGCAGGGCATACGTTTCCAGACGGTTTCCGGATGTGACGGACGCCACGAGGACCTTTTCTCCGGGCCACAGGTCCACAGCGGCCATCAGATCGGCAGGAATTTCAATACTGCCTTCATATTGAACATCGCCACGGGTAATCATGGCGCGGTGGATTTTTGATTTTAACTGCTCAACCAACATGACGTCCGAACAACAAACCCCCGATCGTCCCTGCGGTCAAGCCGTCATCCTCCATTTTACGGTTTTCTGTGTCTTACTCACCCCGTTTCAACACTTCAGCGGCATGGGCGGCGTCCAGCGCAAGCTGGCTTTTCAGCTCCTCCAGGGAGGGGAATTTGGCTTCCGCCCTCAGGAACCTCACTGGTTCCACTTCCATTTTTTGCCCGTAAATATCCCCGGGCTGGCCGAACAAATGCGTTTCCAGCAGCAGTTCCCCCGCATCCCCCTCTACGGTGGGACGCACCCCCAGGTTGGCGACGCCCCCATATTCCACACCGTTCACCCAGGCGCGCACGGCGTAAACGCCGTGGGGAGGCTGCACTCCGCTGCCGGGTTTCATGTTCGCCGTCGGATAATTCAGCAGGCGCCCCAATTGGCGCCCGTGAAGCACCGTGCCCTTCCAGCGGTAGGGGCGGCCCAGCATCTCCGCCGCCTGTAAAAAATCCGCCGCGCGCACGGCTTCCCGAATCCGGGTGCTGCTCACGCGCTCTCCAGCGCGCAGAATGGGGGGAACGGCCGTCACCCGGAACCCGTAACGGCTTGCGAGAAGGCGCAGGGTCCCCACATCGCCCGCGCGGCCGCGGCCAAAATGCCAGTCTTCTCCCACGGCAATTTCCGCAACCCGGCAGGAGGAACAGAGTTCCTTAATAAACTCCTCCGGACTCAGGGAGGCCAAACGGGAGGAAAATTCCAGCGTCAGCACCATCTTCACCCCCAGCTCTTCCATCAGGGCGAACTTTTCCGCATCTACCGCCATAATGGCAGGCGGCACGCTTTCCGGGCGGACACGGGCCAGCGGATGAGTGCGGAACGTCAGCACGGCGGCAATGCCTCCGTCACGGGCCGCGCCTTCCACTGCCGCGGCAATTACCCCGGCATGCCCCAGGTGCAGACCGTCAAACATCCCCATGGCCCAGTGCACGGGGGAGAAAACGCCCTCCAGTTCCTTGAACTCCCGGTAAATGACCATACTGCTACCTGGCAATCAGAATGTCCGCCAGCTCCTCCAGGGAAAGCATGGCATGAAACAGCTCTTCCCTGGGAGCGGTTTTCAGCGTCTCCACCGTGATGGCCCGGTCCAAGGTAAAAGCGCCGGACCTGGTGCGGCGCAGGGCGCTCAAATGCGCTCCGCAGCCCAGCGCCTTTCCGATGTCATACGCATAGGAACGCACATAAAACCCCTTGGAGCACTGCACGGTAAAGTCCACTTCCGGAACGGCCACGCGGGAAATTTGATGGCCGAACACCTCCACGGGCCGCGGCTCCCGCACCACTTCCTGCCCCTTCCGGGCCAGCTTGTACAGCGGCACGCCATCCTTCTTAATGGCGGAGACCATCGGGGGAATCTGCTCAAACGCACCGTCAAACCGGTCAAACGCTGCGCGGACGGCCTGTTCCGTTACGCCATCTACGGAATACTCCGCCACCACTTCCCCCATGGCGTCCTGGGAAGAGGTCTCCACTCCCAGCGTGAGAGTTCCGGCGTACTCCTTATGCTCGCACATCAGCTTGTCCTGAAGCTTCGTCGCCTTCCCCACCACCAGCATCAGCAGCCCCGTAGCCATGGGGTCCAGCGTGCCGCAGTGGCCTATCTTCTTAATCCCCAGGGACCGACGGGCAATCGCCACCACATCGTGGGAAGTCATGTCCTGCGCCTTGTCAACCAACAGGACGCCGGAAGGGGTTTGAATGGAATCGGAAGTATTCATGAAATCTGCTGTTGGAGCACGCGTTCCACTTCCTCCTGCATGGCCTTCAGGATGGTGAGACGCACTTCTTCAATGGGCCCCCTGATGCGCACTCCGGCGGCCATAGCGTGCCCTCCGCCTCCAAAGCGGGAGGCAAGCTCCGCCACGGATATTTCAGAAGTCTTGGACCTCAGGGAAATGCGGATGCGCGGATCGTCCTCCGCCTCTTCCAGATAGGCGGCCAGCCAGACTCCCTGCACGGAACGCAAGAGGTCGATCAGGCCTTCCGTATCTTCCGGACGGCTTCCAATCCGCTCCTTCGCCTCATTCGTCAGGCAGAACGTGCAGATTCTGCCGTCAGGCGTCAGCCTCATGCCGTTCAGCGCTTCACGCATCAGCTGCATCTTCACCCAGGGCTTTTCCTGGTACAGCTGGCGGTTGATGTCCTGCACGTCCACACCCAGCCGGATCAGGTCTGCCGCCAGTTCCATCACGGCCGCCGTCGTCATCTGGTACTGGAAGGAACCCGTATCCGTGCTGACGGCCACGTAAAGGGCGTCACGCATTACAGGAGTAATGGGAACGCCCAGGTATTTGAAAAAGTAGTAAAGCACCGCACCCGTGGCGCACTCGTCCGGCAGGACACACTGCACGTCTCCAAACAACTCGTTCGTCTGGTGATGGTCGATGTTCGCCCATACCTTCACCCCCGCCAGGGCCTTCAGGCTCCGTTCCCCCAGCCTCTTGAACGCGCCGTTGTCCACGGAAACGGCCACATCCACCTCCACCGGCTCGTCAGGCGTGGGGATGATATTTTCCACACCAGGAAGAAAAGCCAGATTGGAAGGCACGCCGTCCTCATTCATCATGACCACTCTTTTACCCATCTGCTTCAGGGCTTCCCCCAGGGCAAGCGTGGAACCAATGGCGTCACCGTCCGGATGCACGTGCGCAATTACCGCAAAGCTGTCATGTTTGCGCAGCAGGTCCGCCAAAGGCGCAAATTCGGGACAATGTTTCCAATCTTCCATATGTTCTGCCACGTTTCTATAGAAAAAGCCGCACTTGGACAATCACCAAGTGCGGCTTGAAAAGTCGTACCTAATCCCGGAAGAGGATTACTTCTTGGACTTCATGACTACCGGCGCCACATCCACGGCGGGCTGGTTCAGGTCATTGAACTTGGGAAGGGGAGTCAGGGGGGGGGCACCCTGATCCTGACAGCAGCAGGAAGCCATGATGCTCGCCGCAAAAGCGGAAAGAGCCATAACGGTAATCTTCTTCATATGCGTGGTTAAATGATGGGTGATAAAGGATATGGAAATATCTTGGAGCATAAAAGCATACCATGCGGGCGCCCGTCAATCAAATTTGCTAAAATCTCCCGGAGGAGCTTCTTTCCGCCTGTTCTACTGCGCAAAGGCTCCTTTCTCAAACGGCAAGACGCATTCAGCGCTCGCCTCCGGTTTCCGGGAATTATAGGCTTTCTCCAACCGCTCCTTTTTCCATGCCCTTCTCCGTCAGAATACTCCGGCTTTTAGGCGCCCTCCTGCTGGGCGCCTGCGCGCTCGGCGTGGCCGGCATCACCTGGGCGTACCTGATAGAACCCAATCTCCTGTTCGTCCGGGAAGTAGACTACCGCGTCCCCCAATGGAACGGACGGGGGAAACCCCTGAAAGTCGTTATTGCCGGGGACATTCACCTGATGCCTACAGCCTTTGATGAAGTGAGGGCCTTGCGCTATGTCCAGAGAATCATGCAGCTTAAACCGGACCTGATCCTGCTGGTGGGGGATTATGCCCGCGGAACCAGCACCAATGCCAGCATGAGCCCTTCCGCCGCAGGCCGGCTGCTTCACGGACTGGAAGCGCCCTATGGCGTATTCGCCATTCAGGGAAACCATGATTTCACCTTCGGCTGGAATAACTGGCGCAAGGAACTGACAGACGCCGGCATCACGGTTCTTGAGAATCAAAGCGTCCTCATCACGTTCAAGGACGGAAGACAGCTCCAGCTTTCCGGAATCCTGGACACCTCACGCAATTCCAAAAAACACCGCCCTCAGCGCCAAGCCCCGGATATTCCCCATTTCCTGCTCTCCCACCGCCCGGAAGCGGACCACATGCTCTCCCATGGAGACGCGGACATCATCATCAGCGGCCACACCCACGGGGGGCAGATACGCCTTCCCTTTGATCTCCTGTGGTTTGAAGCCAGCCCGGAACACGCACAGCCCTACACCTACCCATGGCATATCTCAGGCGGCAACACCTACCTGATTACCAAGGGCTTGGGAACCAGCACTCTTCCCCTCCGCTTCAACTGCCCTCCGGAGATTTATCTGCTGAAACTGCACTAGCGCGCGGCCTTTTCCAATGCCGGACAAGACGGCGTCAGGAAAAGGATTTTTCTTTGTTTCTTGATTTTTCGCGGCCATGGACCAGCATGGAAAACGGTTCCGCTGTTTTCCAATGACTACTTCTGCCCATACCAAATCCCCCGTCAGAAAAAACGCCGTTCTGTTTGGCAACGGTTTAATCCGCACACTGGGAAGCCCAAGCAGCATTGACCTGCTCAAGGAAACCGTCTGTCCTCCCTGCAACAACGGGGAAGGCTGCAAACAAGGCACCTACTGCCCGTTCAGGGAACAGGGGGATGATCTGCCCTTTCCCCTGATTTACGAATATTTAATCCTGAAAAAACAAAAACGGCATCCGGAACCCGACATGGGCAAAGTATCCTCCGGGGTGCGTGATCAAATCAGGAAAAAACTGGAAGAGTTCACCCCGCAGAAATACCCCGGCTCCGTTTTACACCAGCTTGCCGGCCTTCCGGTAGACGATTACCTGACTACCAATTACGATACCTTCCTGGTTCAAATCCTGGAATCACAACACTACAGGACAAGCCACCGCCGGAATTCGGAAACCAAATACAGCATCCGCCGCCATGTCTGCATGGAGAACGGCCGCCGTTCCCTCCGTATCTGGAACATTCACGGCACCTATCATGAAAGGCCTTCTTCCTTCACGATCCAATACGGGTACGAACATTATTGCGGCTGCATCGGTAAAATTGACAACTACTTAAAGGGAACCTACACCTACTCGGTTCAAACACAGAAAAAAGAAATAGCGAGCATCCCGGAAAAGCTGCGCAAGCCGCAGCTTCAACAGGGGGAATCATGGATTGACCTGTTTTTCTTTTCCAACGTTTATATCATGGGGCTGAACCTTTCTTCGGAAGAAATAGACCTGCTGTACATCCTGAACCTCAGGTCACGATGGCTGCGGGATTCAAAAAAGGCGCGCTGCATCCAAAACCGCATCGTTTTCTACGGCCAGCCCGCCAAAGCCATGAAAGCCCTTCTGGAAGAATTTGATGTGGAGGTTTGCTCTTCTTCGCCCATGCCTCCCGGAAAAAACGCGGAGGGCAGGGATTATGTGAACTATTACAAGGCGGTTTTACGGGATATCCAGTCCAGAATAGAAGGGGGACAATAACGCGCCTCCGTCTTCAGGAACGCTTGCCATCCTCCTTTTCAAACTGCTTTTGCAGCCTGAGAATTTTATTCCTGGTCATCCGGTAAACAGGCCTGTAAAGGTGCTTTTTCAGAATAGCCGGGAGGGTTCTTCCGGGCAGCGCGCCATGCAGCAGCCCGGCTTCACGCATGGCGCGTTCGTAACGTTCCCCTTCATAGCGCCAATTATACCGCCAGGGCTTATGCACCCCCTGGTAATGCAGAATGCCCGGCTCCAGCGCCGCTTCCACCGCCTGGCGCGGCGTCACTCCGCGCCAGAATTGTTCCCTGGGGTCGTTCTTCAGGATGCGGCGCGTCAGGCCGTCATGCCAGTTCCAGCGCGGATGCAGCGGCACGGTCAGCTCACATAAGGCGCCGTTCAGAGCGTCCTGGTCCGGACAGGTCAGCCTGTCCCGGTGGCTGACGGCATAATCCAGTACGGCCCTGACCAGGTTCTTTTCCCGGAAAACATCCACATTCATCAGCAGCACGCCGGAATTGAAATATCCCGTGCAGGTCAGCGGCATCTCCAGGCGCTCGTTGAAATGGGAGCCGGGTTTGGAAAAATTCTCAAACACCACTCCCACCGCGTTGCCGGACATCTCCGTCCTGAACAGCTCCGTCAAATCCCGGCAAACCAGAACGTCAATGTCCAGATACAGAATGTTGCCCCGCTCCTCCTTCAATAACTCCGGGATGAACACGCGGCCCCAGGCGGGCACGGGCCACTGTTCCGTATGGGGAAAGTCGTGTTCTTCCAGAATGCCGGAAACGTCTATGAACTCCAACCGGCACTCAAACGGGGCCGCCAGACGCTCAACGCTGTTCCGGTTCTCCCCGTCAATGCCGTCGGAAAGGATGTAAATCTTGTAAAAGGTTTCCGGTCCGGCGGTGTTCAGCAGGGAAAAAACGGTAACGCTTAGAGGCAGGATGCCCCGGTTGTCACTGGCCAGGACGACGGCAAATTCATTCTTCTTCATCAGTCGATCGTTCGGTGGTGTCAGCGGCGCAGCAGCCGGGCGCCCGCTTTGCGCATTCTCTTCCAGTAATAGGAAAAGTCCAAGCCGGATTTTCCGGCCAGCCAGGTTTTCAGCAGTTTGCCTTCCCGGCGGGACAGGCGGGAATCATCCTCTCCGGAACGGTACAGGTTTTCTTCACGGAGCATTCGGCACACCTTCCGGGTGACCTCTTTCTGGACGGCATGGGGAGCGTACTTGCGGATATTCCGCACGCCCATCACCAGCATTTTCAGGAAAGCCGTCCTGTATTCCTCCAGGATTCCGGCCTGTTTCCACTCCTCCAGCACCAGTTGCGCCACCGTCAGGTAATCCAGAGACTGAAGGGAACTGCCGGACGCAAATCCGCTGGTGATGGACCCGGCGCGCTTGCGGTAAACGTATGCCGCCCTGCTGACCACACACACCCTCCTGCACCGCGGAAAGGCGGCATAGTGGAAATACAGGTCCTCGCAGGCAACGCCCTCGGGGAACCGGATGCCATGCTCCTCCACAACGGAACGCCGTATCATCATGCCTCCCGCTCCATGGTGTATTTTCCCGATGGTTTCCGGCGTACAGGGAATCCATCCCTTTTCCGGGGGCGCGATGTCCTCCGGCAGGAACCGGTCCTCCCTGCCGGGGTCGGACTCATAATAATACCGGAACCCGCACACCAGCTTGTCCGCGTCCAGCGCCTTGGCACGGCTGTACATCTCCTCCAGCAAATCCGTTTCCAGCCAATCGTCTGAATCCACCAGCACCAGGTATTCTCCCTGCGCATGGTTCATCGCCAGGTTCCGGGTGCGGGAAAGGCCGCCGTTTTCCGGAGCCTGCACCACTTTCACCCGCGGGTCCCGCTCCGCAAACTCCCGCAGGATGGACAGGGAGCCGTCCGTGGAAGCGTCGTCCACGCAAACCACTTCCAGCTCCCGGAGCGTCTGTGCGCAAATGCTTTCCAGGCACTGGGCCAGATACGGTTCCACATTGTAAACCGGAACCAGCACGGAAATTTTCACGGGAACCGTCATGACGCCTGCGGAGTATCTTCCGTTTTTGCAGATTCAAGCTCTTCCCGCGGGGGCAGGAAGGGCTCCAGCGTGGACCATGCCTGGTCCACCGTAATTTCCTCAATGGCGCCGGGAGAAATCAGGTTGGAAATGCACCGGGCCGTAATGGCGGACTTGCGCGTCCGGTGGCAGAAAATGGCGGTTACCGGAACCCCGGCATAGGCGCACATGTGCGTAGGCCCCGTATCATTGCCCACACAGGCCAGGGAACGGAGCGCCATCTGGGGAATATCCATCAGGGTGGACTTGCCCAGAAAACTGACGGCCAGGGGGGAGCTGGCCGCAATGGCCTCCACCTCCGCGGCCTCCGCACGGGTGCCGATCACGACGGAGGAAACGCCCCTTTCCGCCAAGCGCCGGGCCAGGGCGCAGAAATTCTCCACGGGCCAGCGCTTGTAGGGATGGCTGGGGGAACAACCCGGAATCATCATCACGTAGCGTTCCGGAAGCTCGTCAAAGTGCAGCCCTTCCCCGTGCATGAAGGAGAGATCCGTCAGGACGCGTTCCAGGTGAAACGGCTCCTTCTCCACACGGCCAAACCGGAAGCCGCCTTTTTTCAGCAGCCTGCGCCGTTCTCCGGAATTGCAGGCCACCCAGTCCATGTCATGGTCCAGCAGGAAGCGCACGGCGGGATAATAACGCTTCCTGGTACGGGAAGATTCCTGAAGGTCGTACACCACGTCAAAATTCCCTTTCACGATGGAACGGATGGCCCCCCACGTGGCGCCCAGCTTCCGGTAGGGCAGGCGGTTGTCCACAATGAAATCATCAAACACCCCGAGCTGTTCCGCCATGGGAACAAACATCCCCATGGTCATCAGGGTGATATGCGCCTCCGGATGGAGCTCCCGGAGCCGCTTCATCGTCCCCATGGCAAGCACCACGTCACCAAGGGCGCCGTGCTTGATCATCAGAATGCGCTGTGCGGGCATGGGCGGAAAAAGGAATGCGGGTTAAACGTAGCTGTCCTCCCTGTCCAGATACTTCTGGACGTACTGGCGCACGCCGTCCTCCAGGGAAGTCATGGGGGCTGCATAGCCGGCGGCGCGCAGCCTGGAAAGGTCCGCCTGAGTATAATACTGATACTTGCCCTTGAGTTCTTCAGGCATATCCCGGTAGGCGATCTTTTCCTGGAGCCCCAGCGCATTGAACGCCGCCTTCGCCAGATCATGGAAGGAACGGGCCTCTCCGGACCCCACGTTGAACAGCCCGCTCACCTCCGGATGGTCCAGCAGCCACAGCACCACGTTCACGCAATCCCCCACCCACACGAAGTCCCGGAGCTGCCAGCCGTCCCGGTAGTCGGGATGGTAGGACTTGAACAGCTTCACCGTTTCATTTGCCTTCACCTGCGGGAAGATGTGGGCCACCACACTCTTCTGCCCTCCCTTGTGGTATTCATTGGGGCCGTATACGTTGAAAAACTTGAGGCCCGCGTATTGGAGCGGAACAGCCCTTTCCTCCTTTACCTCCCGGGCCACCTTGCGGTCAAACAGGGCCTTGCTCCAGCCGTACGCGTTCAGGGGGCGCAAGGCGTTGACGTGCTCCAGGGAGGCGTCATCGTCAAACCCCATGGAACCGTCCCCGTATGTGGCCGCTGAGGAGGCGTAAATAAACTGCTTGCCGTACAGGGCGCAGAACTCCCACAGGTACCAGCTCAGCGTGAAATTCGTCCGGATGATCAGATCGGCGTCCGTCTCCGTGGTGGCGGAAATGGCCCCCATGTGAATGACGGCCTCAATCTCCTCCGCATGCGCCTCCATATAATCAAGCATGTCTTCCGGAGGAACCACGGCGCACAGCTCCCTCTTGGCGATGTTTTTCCACTTGTCGGAAGAGCCCAGCTCATCCACCACCACAAGATCCTTTTTACCGGCTTTTTCCAGAGCGGCGACAATGTTTGAGCCGATGAAGCCGGCCCCACCCGTGACAATAATCATAAGAGAAGAATAAATGAAGAAGTTGTACGGCCTTTTGTACCACATCCACCCGGCCCTAGGCAACTGCCATTTGAAGTGTTCCCGGGCCCCAAATTCTCAACGAATTTACAATCCGGATACTCCAAATCCTGGCCGGCCCATGCGGAAAACCGTTGGAACGCAATCCCCGCGCACCCTGCGGAGTCCCCGGCCTCCATCCCCCTCTTTTCATGCTGGCAACGTTAAAAACCTTCGCTAATATTTATCTTGCAAAAATTATCATTGACCACGGATTGTAAATCCGTTACATACATTATAAACCTATGCGTCCCGACGTTTCCATCATCGTTCCCTGCTACAATGTAGCCGCTTATGTGGACGACTGTCTGGACAGCCTGGTTCGGCAGACCCTCCGGAACATTGAAATCATCTGCATCAATGACGGCTCCATGGACGACACCTGGGCGCACCTGCTCCGCTGGAAGGAAAAGGACGGCAGAATCATCCTTCTGAACCAGCAGAACGCGGGCGTTTCCGCCGCAAGGAACGCGGGGCTGGATGCGGCGCGGGGTCTTTACGTCGGCTTTGCGGACCCGGACGACTACGTGGACCCGGAAATGTACTCCCGCCTTTTTTCCGCGGCCCTGGAACATGATGCGGACATCGTGGAGTGCGGCAACCATGTCTTCGAGGACTCATCGGACCGGCTCATTGAGGCCAGAAGGAGGTCACCCTCCTGGCATTTTGAAAAGGACGCCTCCCCGGCCAGCTTCTTCCGGGACTCCATCTGGGGGAAGATGGACATCTGCGTATGGAGCAAGCTGTTCCGGAAAAACATGCTGGACGCCCACCGCCTCCGTTTCAATGTGAACCTGAAATCCGGCGCGGAGGATGAAACCTTCCGGCTGATGGCCGTCCCCCACGCCTCCCGCCTCCTGTTCATTCCGGACTGCCTGTACTACTACCGCCTCATGCGGAGCGGTTCCCTTTCCCGCCGCTGCAACGATCCCACCTACTTCAAATGCGTGCAGGAATTCCAGCGTCTGCTGTACATTGTGGACTACTGGAAGGAACACGGGTGGCAGAATGAAGGCCTGTTCGCCTACGGCGTCCGGAAAATCAGGCCTTTCTTCGTTTCCAAGCACCCCCTTTTCCACCAGATGACCGCCGTTCAGCAACAGTCCCTGCTGGACTGGTGGCACCTGTTCTACCGGAACGCGGACGGTGCGCGGTTCCTCTCCGTCCTGCCGGGCCGGGACAGGCAACTGGTGGACCTCCTGAACTCGGCGCAACCGCCATCCAACGGCTGGAGCCGCATCCTGCTGGCGGCCTGTTCCCTGCTTCCCGGGCAGAAGGGACGCTATTACTCCTGCAAAAGAATGCTCGCGGAACACTTTTCCCAAACGCATTCCAACGGTTCCCAAGGGAAAAACGCCTCTCCGGAAGAGCCGTTTGACACATCGCCGCCTTCCCTGTAAATTGCCTTATCCCTACCTTCCGGACAATGAACCGCTTTCTCTCATTCGCAGACTCCCGCATGTCGGCCGCCCTGGAACGGCTGGGCAGGCAGGCGGAAGCGCTGGAATTTTTCGATGAGATCACGCTATTCACGGAACATGACCTCTCCGCGGAATTCACCAGCCGCATGGGCAAATACCTGACGCCGTCCTGCCGGGGGTTCGGGTACTGGTCCTGGAAACCCTGGTCCATCCACCATGTCC
The DNA here is from genome assembly GCF_002884975.1 of Akkermansia muciniphila. NCBI lineage: Bacteria > Pseudomonadati > Verrucomicrobiota > Verrucomicrobiia > Verrucomicrobiales > Akkermansiaceae > Akkermansia > Akkermansia muciniphila. The sequence goes on from NZ_PJKB01000003.1 coordinate 374,860, forward strand.
TCCAGGACATGCAGGAAGGCGACCGCCTCCTATACCTGGACGCAGGCTGCCATATCAACATTAACGGAGCGGAGCGTTTCCGGGAATACGTGGACATGCTGGACCGGGACAGCCGCGGCATGCTGGTTTTCACCAACGGGCAGCCGGAATACAAATGGACCAAGGGGGACATCCTGCGCCACTTCGGCGTTTCCGGGGAAGACGCCCATGTCACGCACACCCAGCAAATTGCGGGAGGGCACGTCTTTCTGAAAAAGAACCCGGTCACGGAAAACCTGATCCGGGACTGGCTTTATGTCTTTTACGACCATCTGCACCTGGCGGACAACTCCCCCTCCTCCTCTCCCAACCTGCCGGGCTTTGTAGAAAACCGGTATGACCAGAGCATCTTCTCCATCCTGTGCAAGCTGCAGGGCATCACCGCCCTGGACGGTACGGAAACCTATGCGGAGGACTGGGAGCAGCTTTCTTCCTTTCCATTCCAGGACAGGCGCGACATGGGAATCCCGCGAACCGCAAAAAAAGGCTGGCTCCAAAAATGCAGGCAGCTTCTCTTTCCTTCCAAAAAAGGCGGATTTGAAATCCGGAGATAACGAATTCCCGCGGAGCTTCCCCGTTTAATAAAACTCCATCAACATGTTGTGACGGGAATAAGGTCAAAGCCGCCCAGCCCGGCAGCCGTATCTTTCCGGAACGTTTTCATTCCATCCCTATTCCCGTTCAGCCGTTTGTATTGACTTCGGATTTCAAATCCCCATACTTTCCTATGTGGCTTCTCCTCAACGCAGGACAGTATTTCAAGTCTCCCACAGCGTATCGGCCAGTTCCGCTCCCTACCGGCTGAATGATGCTCTGAACCGGAACATTTCCGGCATGGAATCCGTTCTTTTGCTCAGGAGGCGCAAAGGAATAAACGGCCTTGAAATCAAAAGATCCGCCGCCAGAAGAGCCACAGACGCCCTGCGCCGCCATCTGGCGCACGGTTTTAATGTTCTGCTGCCGGAAAGAAGGAGGGACCTGCCCTTCTCCCTGAATGTGCTGGGCATGGGATTCGACACCGCCCAGATGGAGGAAGCGGACCTGGTGCACCTGCACTGGATAGGCGGCAGAACGGTGGATTTTACGCGGCTGCGCCACATCCGCCGCCCGCTGGTTTACACGCTGCATGATATGTTCGCCTGCACGGCGGGGTGCCACTGCACCATGGACTGCGACCGGTTCCGGGACGAATGCCGGGGCCCCTGCCCCCAGCTTGGCGCGCCCCGCCTCTTCCGCGGCCTTCCGGCGTGGCTGTTCTCCCGCAAGCGCCGCGCCTTCGCCCATATACCGTCCCTGACGCTGGTGACGCCCTCCCTCTGGCTGAAAAAGGAAGTGGAGAAAGGCTGCATGTTCCCCGGAAGAAGGATTGTCCAGATTTACAACCCTGTGGATACGGACCTCTTCCGCCCGGCTGAAGACCGGGAGGCCATCCGTGCGGCCCTGGGCATCCCGTCCGGAGCCTTCGTCATTGCCTGCGGCGCTACCGGCCTGTTCAATCCGGTCAAGGGAGGCCATTTCATCCCCCTGGTGCTGGAGGAACTGTACCGGCGCGGGCACAGGAACCTCCATCTGCTGCTCTTCGGCAACCAGGAAAAAAACGTGGAATTCCCCTTCCCCGGCACAAATGCCGGATTCATTACGGACATGAAGGAACTGGCCGGTCTCTACAGCGCGGCGGATATGTTCCTGAATCCCACGCTTCAGGATGTTCTTTCCAACGTGGCTCTGGAATCCATGGCCTGCAAAACCCCTTCCGTCACCTTCCGGACGGGCGGAGTTCCGGAAGTGGTCCTGGACGGCAGAACGGGGCTGGTGGCTCCCCAGGGGGACCTGCATCAAATGGCAGGCCACTGTGAACGCCTCATCCGTGACCGGGACCTCCGGCTGGCCCTGGCGGAAGAAGGACGGAAACACGCGGAACAAACCTTCTCCTATCCCGTCATCGCCGCGCAGCACGCCGCCCTGTATGAAGAAACGCTCCGGGAATACCGCCGCGAAGGGTGAAAAAGACTGACGTTTAACCGCCGGGCAACCTTCCCCCAACACGTCCGGACAGCCTCTTCCTTTGTCATTGACAAGAAAGGACCGCCCCATACACTCTGAACCACTCCGACCCGCCTCCTCCCATGAAAACGCTTAAAATCTCCTTTTTACAGTCCACTCCGGATTTCGGCAGGGAAGGCATTCACCAGCTCCTGAAAGACCGGTATCACGTGGTGGAAGACGATTCCGACTTCGATTACCTGATCGCCACCCCCTGGTTTTACGTCAACCGGGAGGCATTCTACGATTTTCTGGAACGGGCCCCCGGCCATATCACCGTCATGTACGCCTGCCATGAAGCCATTGCCTCGGACTTCATGCTGTTTGACTACTACATCGGGCTGGATACCGTGCCTGGAAGCGACCGCACCGTCAAACTCCCCTTCCTGCGCCACCATTTGCAGGAAGTGCACGGCGGCAAGGAAGGCCTGGACGTCCGCGCCCTCCTGGCCTCCAAAACGGGTTTCTGCAACTTCATTTACTCCAACCGCAAATCCCATCCCAACCGGGACGCCATTTTTCACAAGCTCTCCGCCTTCCGGTTCGTCAACTCCCTGGGGCCCCACCTCAACAACACGCCGGGCGACGGCCACCGGGCGGAAGACTGGTACTCTTCCTCCATCCGGATGAAAAAGCCGTACAAATTCTCCATTGCCTTTGAAAACGCATGGTACCCCGGCTACACCAGTGAGAAAATCGTCACCAGCATGCTTGCGGGCACCATCCCCATTTACTGGGGCAATCCGGACATCGGGAAGGAATTCAATTCCGGCGCATTCATCAACTGCCATGACTTCCCCACCCTGGACGATGCCGCGGCCTATGTAAAAAAAGTGGATGAAGATGACAGCCTGTGGTGTGAAATCATGTCCCGCCCCTGGAAAACCCCGGAACAGGAAGCCCTCTTCCTGGAAGAAACGGAACGTGAAACCGCCAAACTCTACCGGATATTTGACCAGTCTCCGGAAGAAGCGCGCCGCAAGGGGGACGGAACCTGGATTTCCTACTACCAGCGCTTTTTAAAACGCGGCCACAGGCTGCGCCTGGCGTGGCGGCGGCTGAAAAAACGCCTGCGCAAGTAACAGAAGCTTCCAACCCCGCGCCGTTTTCTCTCTTTCCGCATTCCCGCCTTTTTTCCTACTCCCGTATGTGCCTCCTTTCCGCCGCATGAGCAAATGCCTATCTGAAAACTTTTGTTCACCTCCTCTCCACCAGACCGGAAATACCGCCCATGGCGCCTACCTTCCGCACATTGACGGTCTGCGCACCTTTGCCGTACTGGCCGTTGTCCTGTACCATCTGCTGGAATGGGCCTGCCCCGGGGGATACACGGGCGTAGACATCTTCTTCGTCATCTCCGGCTACCTGATCGGCGGCGGCCTGGTCCGCAGCCTGAAAGAGGACTCCTTCTCCCTTTCCTCCTTTTACTGCCGCAGAATCAGGCGCATCATGCCCGCCTACTTCTGCCTGATTGCGGTGGTGCTGGCCTTCGGCTGCGTGGTGCTGGACTGCGACGACCTGCGCACCCTGGGCAGAACGGTGAGATCCAGCGCGCTTTTCATCACCAACACTTATTTCAGCAGGACCGCAGGGGATTATTTCAGCCCCGCCGCGGAAGAAAACCCCCTCCTGAACCTGTGGTCCCTGAGCGTGGAAGAACAATTTTACCTGGCCATCCCGCTCACCCTGTGGCTGCTCTGGAAATTCAGGAAAAACGCCGTCGCGCCCGTCCTCTGCGGAGCCCTGGCGCTTTCCCTGTTTGCCGCCGTCCATCACATGGAGCATCTGGAACACAACAAAGCCTTCTACCTGCTCTACTCCCGCGCCTGGGAACTCCTGGCGGGCTGCCTGCTGGCCCTGGCTCCCGCGGCGGCGGAGCAGGGACGTGGAAGAAGCTGGCTGCGCCTGGCGGGGTGGGCAGGCATCCTGCTTCCCTTTGCCTGTTATACCGCTTCCACGCCCTTTCCCGGGTATGCGGCCATTCCTTCCGTCGCGGGTGCGGCCCTCCTGATCCGCTACGGAAGCCATGGCTGGTCCGGGCGCATCCTCAAACATCCCCTCAGCACGGGCATCGGCAAAATCTCTTACTCCCTGTATCTGTGGCACTGGCCCGTCATCGTGTACTGGACCTATATCTGCTTCAATGACTGCAGCCCGTGGGACTATGCCGGCATGATTGCGGCCTCCTTCCTTCTGGCCTTCCTCTCCTGGAAATTCGTGGAAACCCCCTTCCGTGCCGGAGCCGCGTGGTGGAAACCCGGAAAAGCCTTCCTTCTCACGGCATCCGGCTGCCTCATGCTGGGCTTTGCGGGAGAATGGCTCAAATGGACGGACGGCGCACGGGACTACTGGCATGTTGCCGCCAACAACATATCATTCCCGGAATACTGGAAAGGCCCGGCCTTCCCGCCCTCCTTCGGCATCACCCCCCCTGACCGGGCAGTCGTGGAAAAAGGGAATGCCATTCAGCCCAATCATCCTGAACTCGGGGATGTGACGGACTATCCCTTCGTCCTGCTGGGTAAAAACGGGGAGCCGCCTTCCTTCCTGCTCATGGGGGACAGCCACGCCATGGCCAGTTCCCCCGGCTTTGATGACGCCGCACGGCTTCTGCACCGCTCAGGCCTGTTCTACCGGGCGCGGCTGTGCCCGTTAAGCGGCATCTCGGATTCCGGGGACACTGATTCCCTCACGCTCCTGCGCATGATGTACCCCCACTGGGAGCACAATATGGACCTGATTCTGGATTGGCTGGAAAGCACTCCCCGGATTCACACCGTATTCATCCACAACCGGTGGATTGAACTGGTCAACAGCCACCGGGACGCGCGCCTGAAACAACTGGTGGCGGACGGCCTGCGCCACACCTGCGCGCGTCTTCACAAAGCCGGCAAGCAAATCGTGCTGCTGGGGCCCGTGCCGGAATGGACCTTCGGTCCGCGCAAGCTCATGCGGCGCAATGCCCTGCTGAACGCCAACCGGGCGGACCGCCTGCTGGGCGGGGACTTCACCACGCGGCAGCGCCCCGTATTCGCCCTTCTGAAACACATGGAATCTACAGGCTTGTGCCGCTTTATTCCCCTCCACAGCGCCTTCCATAAAGACGGGCAATGGCTGGAGGAGGACATGGGCAACCTGATGTACTGTGATGACAACCATCTTTCCCCCTACGGCTCCAGAAAAATGGTCTCCCGCATCATTGACCAGCTTTTCCCGGATCCAGGTCTGGAAAGCACGGCGTCCAACTGACGGAGCTTTCCTGCCGGAAGCCCCAATCCTTTGACATTGACAAGGCAGGAAGGCCCCATACACTGACGCCATGCAAGCAGCGCTGCGGCGGCGCTTCCGGAAAGATTCCCGGAATCCGGCGGCAGGCCCGTGCACCTTTTCAACGCCTATACTTTCATGACGGATTCCCCCCGCCCCACACGCATCAAGGTCATCAGAAAATCCACCAAGGCCTCCCCGGACAAAACGGAAACCCTGCTGTGGGGTAACTGCCTGTTCTGCACGGACGCCGCCATGACGGATTACGACTGGGTGCTGGTGTATGATGAATTTCCAAGGCATTCCGTAGGCACCATCAAGGATGAAACGGAGCCCCTGCTCTGCCCTCCGGACCAAACCATCCTGATCACGGTGGAACCTCCGTCCATCAAGATCTACAGCCGGGCGTACACCAGCCAGTTCGGCACCGTTCTTACCACCCACTCCTCCCGGGACCTGCCGCACCCCAACCACACCTTGGGCCGCGGCTGCCTGGAATGGCTGTACATCAAGCCCATGCAGGAGATCCTGGACCAGACGGAATTCCCGAAGACAAAAATGCTTTCCACCATCTGCTCCGCCAAGCAGCACACGCATACCATGCATAAAATGCGTTATGACCTCACACGCTACCTGGCGGACCATCTGCCGGAGCTGGACTGGTTCGGGCACGGCATTCAGGAAATAGAAAACAAAACCGTCGCCATGGATGACTACAAATACCATCTGTGCGTGGAAAACCACCTGGAGCCCCATCACTGGACGGAAAAGCTGTCTGACGCCTTTGTCGCCATGACCCTTCCCTTCTACGCAGGGGATCCGCTGGCAACGGAATGCTTTCCGCCGGAAAGCTTCATCCCCATCCCGCTGGACAACCCGCAGAAAGCCTTTGAAATCATCCGCAAGGCCATGGACGGCGGAGAATATGAAAAACGCCTCCCCGCCATCCGGGAGGCGCGCCGCCTGGTGCTGGAAAAATACAACATGTTCGCCCAGACGGCGGCGGTCATCCGCAACCACCGGGGAACCGGAACCGTCCGCCCCGGCGCCACGCTGAAGGGGCGCCATGTCCTGCGGAAAAACCCGCTCAACGCCATCCGGGAGCTGGCGGACACCGTGGCCTATAAAATCAGGTCGCGCGGCAAGCGCGGCACCGGAGCGTAACCCGGATTCCGGCCCCGGGCACGCCTTCCGGCATACCCTACCAGTAAATGGAGCTGCTGGACGGCATCCTGCCGATGGCCTTGCGGCAGGCGGAACGGGCCGCTTCCGAACGGTGGAAAGATTCGGAAGGAACGCTTTCCCCCTGGTATTCAGCCAGCTTCCGGCCCGCCAAATTATGCACGGTCACGGTAACCTTCGTCTTGTAGCCGGGCCGCGTATTGGGACCGGGCAGCGTGGTAAAATAATTCCCGTTGCGAATCAGCACATGCTCCTGCGACGTCTTGCTGACGGTCGCCACGGCCCCGTAGCCATTCTCTCCGGGATACATGACCCGGAACCCCTTGGACGACAGGGAGGCCGCAGCCGTATCCGCCATCTCCCAGTCGGAGCACTGGACCCTGATCTTGCGGTACTTGACCCGTCGTTCGGCGGCGGCCCGCTGATTCTGTTCCAGCTCCCGGTTAAACTGGGCCCACTCTTCCGCCGTGCAGGCAGCCAGGCTGGCAAACACGGCCGCCGCGGCCCATCTGGTCCAAATTGCGTATTTCATTATATAAACAGGTACAAGTTCCCCCTCCAGCCTGAACCCGGTTCAAGCCGTTCGGAAAGCAGATGACCCGCCAAGGAAAAAACCTTAGTCGGACTTGCGGGAGGCGTGCTTCCTGGCCCGTTCCTCCTCCTTCTGCTTCTTCAGGTCTTCCTTCATTTTGGCCTTCTCCTCGGAATCCAGCTTGCCATCCTTGTTGGTATCATATTTTTCAAGGAGGGCGGCCTTCTTTTCCGCGGAAGTCATTCTCTTGGGAGCGTCTTCCTCCGCCATGGACGGCATGGCGAACGCAGCGGCCAGAACAATAAGCAAATACTTCATGATAAAATGGGGGTTCTTAAACAATCCTCTTCTACTCCCGCACGTTCCTCTTGTCTCTCTTTTTTTGGTAATGCATGTAAATTACCCTGCCATGCGCCCTTTCCGCTGCGTGAACGGCTCTCCGGCCTAAGACTTTGCGAAGGGAAAAAACAGCGGGATCACCACCACCATGACCAGGCCCATGATCACCTGGAGCGGCACGCCCACCTTCACGTAATCCATGAACGTGTACTTTCCGGCGGGCATGACCAGCGCGTTAGGCGGCGTGGAGAAGGGGGAGGCAAAGCACATGCTGGTGCCCACGGAAACCGCCAGCAGCAGCGGATAAGGGCTAATGCCCATGCTTACCGCGGATTGCAGGGCGATGGGAGCCAGCAGCACCGCCGTGGCCGTATTGCTGATGAACATGGTCAGCAGGGAGGCCGTGAAATAAACGCCCGCCATCAGGGCCAGCGGGCCGAAGCCTCCCAGCCCGGCCACCAGCCCGTGGGAGATGACCTCCGAGGTGCCCGTCTTCTCCAGCGCCACGGACATGGGAAGCATGGCGGCAATCAGCACAATGCTTTCCCAGTTGATGGTCCGGTACGCTTCCTCCACGTTGCGCAGGCAGCCGCACAGCACCATGAGGACGGCGGCAATCAGCACCGCCGCCACCGTTGGCACCCAGTTAAATACCATGGCGGCGATCATCAGCAGCATGATGCCAGCGGCCAGCGGGGCCTTGTGCGTCAGGGTCACCTTGGACGCCTCCGCCAGAGGCTGCCCCACCACCACCCATTCAAAGGTCTTTTCACTCAGGCGCGCAATATCCGCCCAGGTCCCTTGAACCAGCAGCGTATCCCCGTACTGGAGCTTGACGTCCTTCAAATTGTGGAAAATGTAATGGTTGTCCCGCTGGATAGCCAGAATATTGACCCCGTACTTGGCGCGCAGTCCGGAAGACTTCACGGGCATGTTGATGAGGTCCGAGTTGCGCATGAGCAGCATTTCCGCAATGCCTATCTCGTCAAACTTCAATTTGCTTTTCAGCATGGAGTCCGTATCTTCCGACGTCTTCCGGTTGATCATCTCCGCCCCGCATTCCCGCGCAAACCGGTCCACGTCCTCAAACTCCCCCATCACGTAAATGACATCCCCCCTGGCCACCCGCGTGTCTGAGCCCGCCATGCTCTGGCTGACCGTCTGCAGGAAGGAATGCCGGCTGGAATGCCTGCGGCGCACTTCCACAATGTTCACGTGGTAGCGGTCCGGAATATGGAGGTCATGCAGGGGGTTCTCCGTCAGGGCGGAATCCTCCACCACCCGGAGGCGGTAAAGATTGTTGATAATCTGGTACTCGTCAATCAACTGGCTGAGGGACTTGCCCTTGGCCTCCTGTTCCGTCTTGTCGTCATGATGGCCCAGGAACTTCCTGCTGAGAGGGATCAGTACCAGAACGCCCGTCACGATGCAGATGAGGCCGATGGGGGTGAACGAAAAAAAGCCCAGTCCTTCCATTCCCGCTTCCTGGAGCTGGTTGTTGATAACCAGGTTGGGGGGCGTGCCGATCAGCGTCAGCATGCCGCCCATGCTGCTGGCAAACGCCATGGGCATGAGCAGGCGGCTGGTCTGGATACCGCCGTCCGCGGCCAGGCTCACCAGAATGGGCAGCATCAGCGCCACCGTTCCCGTATTGCTGACAAACGCGCCGATACCCGCCGTGACAAGCATGGTCAGCACCAGCAGGCGCAGCTCGCTCTTGCCGGCCAGCTTCATGATCCTGCCGCCCAGCATCTTCGCCAGCCCCGTCCGGAAAATGGCTCCCCCCACCACAAAAAGCCCTACCATCATGACCACGATGGAATTGGAAAACCCGGAAAGCGCCTGGTCCGGGCTTAAAATCCCGAATACGATCAGGCACAGCAGGGAACAGAGCGCGACAATATCCGAACGGATTTTCCCCTGAACGAACAAAACGGCGGATACTCCCAGAATGAGCAGCGTGGTCAACATGTCAATAAACGGCAAAGGTGAAAATAGGGAAAGGAAGTTTCTAACATGTCCCGCACGCCTTGTCGATAGGCTGAACAAGTCATCCGCGCGGCATCTTCCGCTCCGTGATCCGTCCGGGAAAAGGGCCATGCGCCGCGCATGCTGCGCTGTCCCCGGGCATCATGAATCCGCAACGGCGCGCGCAATAAAAAACGCGTTCCCGGAAAGAACGCGCTTTAAAAAAGAAAAGTGGTGGGTAGAGAAGGATTCGAACCTTCGAAAGCGAATGCTAACAGATTTACAGTCTGCCCCCTTTGACCGCTCGGGAATCTACCCACTTGAAGTGATGTGCGGCGAATGTATAAGGATTCCCGCGCCTTAGCAAGTTTTTTTTATAAAAAGTGGGTACGCCCAACGGCAGGAAATCCCTATGCCGCAATCATGCCTCCAGACAGGCAATGAAAGGGCGCCGAAGCCCGGAACGCCGTCCTACGGCTCTCCCACATACACCGGAGCGCGGCTGTCCGGGGAATCCGAATCCAGCTGCTCCAGCTGGGGCAGGATATTCTCCATGCTTTCCCAGACGGCGGGAACGATTTTGATCCCGGTTCCGGACCGGACGGCAATCATCAGGGCGTCCGACGGGCGGGCGTCCAGCTCCACCAGCTTGTCCATGACTTCATTGGCGGCCTCCACGGCCACGCGCGCATAAAAAATTTCATCCTTGCGCCCGTTAATGAGCACCAGCCTCACCCGGCATTCCATGGCGGACAGGAAGTGTCCCAGCAGGGAGGACGTATCCGGCCGCACCGGGCGTTCCCCGTTAAGGATGCGCTCCAGCGCCATGCCGTCCGCCAGCTCCATGAAGATAACGCCCACCTTGCCGGACAGCGGATCACGCAGGCATACCCCCGCCCCGGCCCGGGTATAGAGCAGGGCGTACGGTTCCAGGGTGATCAGCTTTTCATCCGGCATGGCGGGCGGAAATCAAATGTTAAAAACCGGGATTGATGACGCGTTCCGTGTAGCGGGTAGCCACCTTCACGTATTTTTCAGCCCATTTGCGGTTATTGGCCGCGGATTCCGGCCCCAGGTCCTTCACCACCTTGGCAGGGGAACCCAGCACCAGGGAATTGGGGGGAATGACGGTGCCCTTGGTGATTAACGCACCCGCGCCCACCACGGACCCCTCACCGATGACCGCACCGTCCAGAATGATGGAACCCATGCCGATCAGGCAATTATCCTGCACGGTGCACGCATGCAGGATCACTCCGTGGCCCACGGTCACGTAATTACCCACATAGCAGCCGAAGTCGTCCGCCAGGTGGATGCAGCTGTTATCCTGGATATTGGAGTAATCCCCAATAACGATCTTGTTGATGTCCGCGCGCAGCGTGGTGTGGTACCAGATGCTGGCGTGTTCTCCAATGGTGACATCTCCGATCAGGTCGGCGCTGTCCGCCACAAAAGCGGTATCCGCCACTTTGGGCCAGAAGTTCGCGTAAGGTTCTCTTGACATACAGGTCATTTATTAGTTGAAGATAAGACAGCATTCCAGCCTAAAAACGTTCATTCCACGGGTATGCCGCAGCCGGAAACGGACACGGCCGCACCTTCTCGGAAATGCAGGGGACGGGGAAGCGTTGCCGGGCTAATTCTCTTCCCGGATGCCCTTCTTGCTGTTCTTTTCCCTCTTCTCCGCATCCTTGCGCAGGGAGGCGGCCTTCTTTTCATTGCCGCCTTTCTCATAATACCCGGCAATCTTCTTCTGGATGGCGACCTCCTTCTTCACCTTGAAATAGTCGTCCGACTTGGTCCGGATATAACGGTTGTAGGAAGATTCCGCCTCCTTGGCCAACTGAAGCACCGCCTCCTGGTCCTGGGAGAAGTACCGGTAATATTGCCCCATCAGCGTCTCAAACACTTCCGCGCGGCGCGCGTAATCCTTCATGGACTTCCGGTACAGGGAGGCCACCCCGGCCTTGTCCCCGTTCTCCATCAGAATATCCGCCTGCCGCTTGATGGCGGCGGAAGTCAGATCGCTGCGGCCCTCGTCCGTCTCCTTTTCCAGCTTTTTCAGGTCACGGGCCACATTGCGCTTGTTGGTGGAGGCGTCCCGCATGGGGAAAATGTATTCATCCTCCACGCGGGCGGCCATGGCCAGGTAATCCGGACGGGAGCGGAACTTGCGCTTGATCATGGTCACCAGCGCATCCCATTCCTCCAGCTTCGTGCCGCTTTCCGGGCGGCTCATCAGCGCAATCAGGCGTTCCCAGCCCAGGGGGCTTCCGGGGGTGGCCTGCGTGGCGGCTTCCAGCATCACCCGGACGCAATCCGGCTTCTGCATCTCTTCAAACAGGTCCGCCAGGGAAAGATAATCCAGGGAGCTATCCAGCCGGGCTCCATTCACCTTCTTGTCCATGCCCTGCAGAAGGGTGGATTCATGCTTTGATTTGCGGTTGTGCGGATGGGAGAAATGCCCCGTATTGTACCCATACCCGCCATAAGACTGCCAGGTTTCATCCGTCGTCAGCAGATTGATCCAGGCGTGCGGGCCGCGGTTGCCGTCTCCGGTAACGTAGGCGGAGGGAATGCCGTTGCACTTGGCGGTATTCACGGCAAAATAGGCCTGGTCCATGCAGATGCCGCCTTCATCCAGAATCTCCTGGAAGGTATAATTCGTATACGGGTCCTTGCCCAGGGCGGCGCGGTCCATCCGGTAGCGGATCATGGAATAGGCTCCGCCCCAGCCCTTCCGGGTAAGCCGCACCTTTTTGCGCGCCCAGTCCATTTCCGACCTCGGCAGGCGCACGTCCACCACAAAGAGCAGCTCGGAAGGGCTTAATTTGGTAATATCTGTCAGAAGTTCATGGGCTTCATCCATCTCCACAAAGTACTCGAACACCTGTTCCAGCGTCAGGGGAGTAGTGGAAACATTGGTGGAGGAAGAAGCCCGCAGCCTGGACGGGCTGGAGGCTATGCGGGGATCCAGCATGGCGCAGGCCAGCGCCAGCGAGGAATACTTGCTCCGGGGCATGGCGGAGGTCTTCATCCAGAACTCCGCCCACTTCCGCAGAATGCCTCCCCACTGCTCCTTTGGAGTCTGTTCCCGCGCCATCGTGCGCAGGAACAGCCTCAGGGGATCGGAGGGATCTGAAAAAAGCCACGGATAAAAATACCTGGGGGAACTCTCCTTGAGCTGCTCCTGAATGGTTTCCGCCCCCACTTTGCTGATGAGCTGGTACAGTTCATTGGCGCGCATGAGATACGGGCTTTGGTCATACATGGACACGTCGAATTTGCCGAATTTAATGACCTTCACGGCGTCACGTTCCAGATTGGACCGCAGAAAATCAGCGTACAGGTCGTAGCGTCCCGTTTCCAGGGCCAGATTGAAGGCATCCGTAAACAGCTTTCTATTGGCGGCGTTATTGGCTTTCAGGCTGACCAGCAAAACGGGCTTCTTGAAAATCTCCAGCCGGGGGTCTTCCTCCTGGACCACGGGCTCTTCCTTCGGTTCCGCAGGAACAGGCTTCACCTCCTCCGGTTTCTTCTGCTGCCGTTTTCTGGCGGCCTCTTCCGCAGCCAGGCGTTCCGCTTCCAGCCGGGCTTTCTCAGCCGCCTCCGCACGCGCCCGTTCTTCCGCCGCCCTGCGCGCCGCCTCCAGCTCCGCGGCCTTCCTTGCGCGGGCCGCTTTCGCCTCCGCCTCCTTTCTTGCCGCCAGTTCTGCGGCCTCCGCCTCCCGTTGAACTGAAATGCGGTGGTAAACCACACCGCCGCCGGCAAGCGCCAGCACCAGAATGATGGTCATAATAATTCCCCCGGAAGAGGATTTCTTACGCTTGGGAGAACCGGGACGCAAAGGATTGGCAGGATTCATCGGATACGGGTTGAGAGGGTTGGAGCAGTCTGGACAAGGAGGAAAAAGGTTTTCCACCCCCTTCCGCCTGACATAAAAGCGCATTACCTTTCCAAGGTCAACCTGAAACAATGGTCTTTTTCATAGAATCCATCCTTCAGAACCTGTTAAGAACCAGTCCTGGTGCTTTTTCCTTGTGTTTTCATAGTCATTTTATAGGATTAAGTTCTCACGTTCTCCCAAAAACATGAGAAAAATAAAAGTATCCCGCTGATTATTCCATAACCGTTATACGTTTTCCTCCGCCTATGAATATTTCTCATGTTTTCTGCCCCCTGCTTGCCGCCATCTCGGGAAGCATTCTTTCCGGAACAGCCCTCAGCGATGACATCGTGCTGCCCCCGCCGGACAAAAAGGGAGGCAAACCCCTCATGCAGGTTCTGAATGAACGGCATTCCACCCGGTCCTTTACAGACAAGCCCATTCCGGTGGAAGTCCTGTCTTCCCTGCTCTGGGCGGCACAAGGCGTCAACCGGAATGATCCGGATTACCGCACGGCGCCGTCCTCCCGGAATTCCAATGAAATAGAAATCTACGTAGTTCTTCCGGAAGGAGCCTACCTTTACAAGCCGGAAACGCACCAATTGCAGAAAGTCATTCAGGGTGACATGAGGGCCGCAACGGGAACACAGGAATTCGTGGGCACTGCTCCCCTGAACCTGGTTTATGTGGTGGACCAGTCCAAACAGCCCGGAGACTTTGACGCGAAGAGAAAGCTGGTCACCGCCTGCACAGGCGTGGGATTCATTGGTGAAAACGTCTACCTCTTCTGCACCTCAGCGGGACTGGGCACCGTTTTCCGCGCCATGCTGGATGCAGACTACCTCCAGCGCCGTCTCCAGCTCCCCATTTTCAAAAAAGTCCTGTACGCCCAGAGCGTCGGCTATCCTTCCAATTCCTGAAAGGAGCCATGAACCGGAATTCCATCGTGCTCGCAGCCCTGGCGGCCTCGTTTTCCCTTGCCTGTGCAGAAACCATGACGGAAACCCCCGCTCCCATTGAGGTAAAAGACGCTAAAAACTGCTACCGCCTCAGCCCGGAGCTGTACCGGTCCGGGCAGCCCGGCGGCGACGGGTTCAAGGCCCTTGAAAAGCTGGGGCTCAAATCCGTCCTCAACTTGCGGGAATACCATAGCGACGCCGACGAGGCGGAACATACCGGACTGCGCCTGTACCGCATGAAACTGGCGGCCGGAAAAGTGACCCGGGAAGAACTCATGGATTGCCTGCTGCTCATCAGCAATGCTCCCAAGCCCATCCTGGTGCATTGCTGGCACGGGTCCGACCGCACCGGGATTGTCTGCGCCGCCTACCGCATTGTCATGCAGGGCTGGACGCCGGAAAAGGCGCTTGAAGAACTGATGGACGAACGCTTCGGGCACCATCGGTCCTACTACTCCAATCTCGCGGAACTGGTCAGAACCACGGACTGGAAGGCGTTCAAAGAAGAATTCCGGAAAAAACGGCAGGCTCAGGGCGTCTGACCCCTCAGACCACGGCTTTCCCCATGACGCGGTTTCATGGGGGAAAAAGCCTTTTCCGGGACCGCGGGCAGCAGGCCCGGCGGCTTTACCACTGGTTGTCCAGGTTTTTGGTATCTATCTTTCCAGGCTCCTTGTTGCGCTCCTTCATGCCGCGAATGGGCTTGGGCTCCTTCTCATGAAGGTCCAGAATATCGATTACGTTTTCTCCCTTTTTCAGGAAGGGAGCCGGAACATACAGCCTTAACTGGGGGCCTACGTTCCAGTACCGCCCCACGTTAATGCCGTTCACCCACACATATCCCTTGGCATAGCGGGACATGTCCAGGAATGTATCCTGCGGCTCTTCTATATTCACCACGGCCCGGAAATGCGCGCCTTCCCGCTTTGCGGAAGGGCCTTTCCCCTTGGGGGCCCGGGCAATGGAGGAGGCTTTCAGGGGAAGCGCCCTCACCGTCCAGTTCTTCAGCTCACGTTTTCCCAGCTTCACATCTCCGTGCAGCCCCTTGCGGTCGCTCTCCATGCTGATGTGGAAATTGATATGGCCCATGGCCTCCACCAGGATTTCCAGCGTTGCGGATTTTTTGCGTTCCGGCAGTTCCACGCTCTTTTGTCCCAGACGGCGGTCCAGCGTGCCGACCAGCTCCCCATCCAGGTACACCTGGGCATAGTCATTCACGTTGCTCAATTCCAGCTTCTCAGCCGGACCAGCGGGAACCGCAGTGCTGTAAATAGCCATCCCCTGGTTCTGGTTCCACTGCTCAAAATAGGGAGGCTGCGGGAATTTGGACCGGAAAGGTTTGGGCAGGTTCTCCCAGAGCCCGGCATGCACCGCGGGCGTGAACTCCGGAATCTCCATGGCCGGAATATCCGCGGGGGGTTCAGGCACGGCGGCATCCGCAGGCAGTTTTTCCAGAATAATTTCCCTCATCCGGGCATAATACTCATTCATCCGGCCCTGCTCATCCACGGGGGAACCGTAATCGTAGCTTGTAACGTCCGGCTGGTACTTCCCCGGTCCACCGTTGTTGGCCCCCGCCGTGAAACCGAAGTTGGTGCCTCCGTGAAACACGAACAGGCTGAAGGAACGCCCCTTGTCCATAAACCAGCGGACGTGGTTGACAATTTCCGGAGTGGGCGCCCAGTTCCCCTCCCCCCAGTGCCGCAGCCAGCCCGGATACGTTTCCGAGGAAAAGACGGGAACGCCCGGATTGCACTTGTTGGCCACGTTCCAGTGGCCGTCGTTCAGGCCCGGGTCCAGCCCCACGGCCACGCCGGGCAGCACAACGCCCTTCAGGTAATGTTCTCCCGCGCCGTCGGACGTATAAAAGGGGCCGAACCCTTTTTTAGTCCAGAACGCCTTCAGCCATTCCATGTACTTGCGGTCCTTCCGCTGGTAGCTGCCGTACTCGTTTTCAAGCTGGGTCATCAGGATGGGACCTCCGTTCTTCACTAAAAACGGCTCCGCCACACGCGCCACCGCCTCCAGGTAACGCGTTTGCGCCTTCATGAATTTGGCGTCTTCCGTGGTTCTCAACTTGGCTTTGGGATCCTTCAGCAGATAATGGGGCAGGCCTCCCATATCCCACTCCCCGCACACATAGGGGCCGGGACGGAACAAAACCCACATGCCCTCCTCCTGGCAAATCTTGAGAAACTCACCCAGATCACGGTTGCCCGTCTTGAAATCAAAGCTGCCGTCCGGCTGCTCATGGTCATTCCAGAACACGTAAAACGCAATGGTGTTCAGCCCCATGGCCCGCGCGGTCCGGATGCGGTGCCTCCAGTATTCCCTGGGAATGCGCTGGGGGTGCATCTCCGCGCCGCGGATCTGGAACGGCTTACCGTTCAGCATGAATTCCTGGTTTCCTTCCCCGCCGAACTTGAACACGGCGGGAGCTCCCCCGGAAGGAGCGGGTTTCTGCACATTCTGGACAGCCTCGGGACCGGCCCAGGCCAGCGCTCCCACTCCGGCGGCCATCAGGGCGGCAGCACACCTGAACCCATATTGCTTCATCATGATGAACTGTTAATCCATTTGAAGATGATTGCCAATCACAATTTTACATTCGCCTCCGCATCTGCGGGCCGGCGGCCCTGTTCATGACGAATTCCTCCCGTGGGGGAACCTGCAATCATGTCATACGCCCTCCTTCCTTTGCGCGGATGCCGGAAGCCATGTGTCTAAATTCAGCGATATGAAAACAATTGTTCTTCTGCGCCATGGAGAAAGCACGTGGAACCGTGAAAACAGATTTACCGGATGGACGGATGTGGACCTGACGGAACGGGGGGTGGAGGAAGCGTACCACGCGGGCGACTTGTTAAAAGACAAGGGACTGGCCTTTGACCAGGCCTATACCTCCTATCTCAAGCGTGCCGTAAAGACGCTCAACTGCGTGCTGGACCGCCTGGACCAGGACTGGCTTCCCGTTGCCAAAAGCTGGCGGCTGAATGAAAAGCATTACGGCATGCTGCAGGGGTTGAATAAAAGTGAAACGGCCAAAAAATACGGAGACGAGCAGGTGCTGGTCTGGCGGCGCAGCTATGACGTGGCGCCGCCGCCCCTGGCGGAGGACGATCCCGCCAATCCCAGATGGGACCCCCGCTACAAGGGCGTACCCTCCGGAGAGCTTCCGCGGACGGAATCCCTGAAGGAAGCCATTGACCGCATGATGCCCTACTGGGAGGGAACCATCCTCCCCTCCCTCCGGACGCTGGACAATATCCTGATCGTGGCCCACGGCAACACCCTGCGCGGCATGATCAAGTACCTGAAACACGTGCCCAACGAACAGCTTCTTTCCCTGAACCTTCCCACCGCCATCCCCTGCGTGTTTGAATTTGACGACTCCATGAACCTCCAGAAAGACTACTTCCTGGGGGACCCGGACGAAGTCCGCAAACGCATGGAAGCCGTCGCCAGCCAGGGGCAGGCAGCCAAAAAACCATAAACCACCCACTCCTTTTCCCTCCTCATGGCCGACCAACCTTGCCGCATTGCGTTTTTTGACGCCAAGCCTTACGACCGGGATTCCTTCAACTCGATCAACGAGCGCGATTTCCATTACGACATCCGCTACTTCAAGGGGCACCTCACCCCGGACAGCGTTCCGCTGACCCGCGGCATGGACGTGGCGTGCATTTTCGTCAATGATACGGCGGACAGGGAAGTAATCCGGAGCCTGAAGGAGAACGGCGTGCGGCTGCTGGCCCTGCGCTGCGCCGGATTCAACAACGTGGACCTGAAAGCGGCTGAAGAAGTGGATTTGCCCGTCGTCCGGGTTCCCTGGTACTCCCCTTACGCGGTGGCGGAACATGCCGTGGCGCTGATGCTGGCCCTGAACCGCAAGATACACCGCGCCTACTGGCGCACCAGGGACGGCAATTTCTCCCTGCACGGCCTGATGGGCTTTGACATGAACGGGAAAACAGCCGGAATTATCGGAACGGGAAAAATCGCCAGAATCCTCATTCGCATCCTCAAGGGCTTCGGCATGAATATCCTGGCTTATGATCCGTACCCCGACCAGCGCTTTGCGGAAGAAGCCGGCATCACGTACACCACGCTGGACGACCTTTACGCACGGTCCGACATCATCTCCCTGCACTGCCCCCTCACCCCGGAGACGGAATACCTGATTAATGCGGACTCCATCGGCAAAATGAAGGACGGCGTCATGATCATCAACACGGGGCGCGGCAAGCTGATCAACACGGAAATGCTGATTGACGGGCTGAAATCAAAAAAGGTGGGCTCCGCAGGCCTGGACGTGTACGAAGAGGAAGGGGAATATTTTTATGAAGACAAGTCGGACAGAATCATTGATGATGATACCCTGGCGCGGCTGCTCTCCTTCAACAACGTCATCCTGACTTCCCACCAGGGCTTTTTCACGAAGGAAGCCCTGCACAATATTGCGGAAGTCACCCTGCGCAACATCCGGGACTTTCTGGAAGGCAAACCGCTGGGAAACCGGGTCAGCCTCCATCAGGAAAAAGCATGAAGCCGTGCTGAAAAGCCCGGTTTCCTGATCTTCTACCGGATGGGAATGTCATAAAAAACAGTCTCATACCCCTGCTTCTCCATCATCTCCCGGCGTACCACGCGCATCACGTTCCCTTCATAATCCCAGTCCCCCAGCCGCCACACCACGTCGTAAATGGCGGGGCCTGGTACACGCATTCCACGGAAACCTCCGCCGTACCTTCACCCGTGACCGGGACCTGATGCTCATGCCTGGCAACCCGGTAAAGCAGCAGGGTCGGCGTGTGACCGTCCAGATGGTAGATTACGATGAAGTAATCTTCCTCCGGCTTGGAATTTCCAGAAAATTCCGTACCGGAACACGACGCCTCCCTTCTGCCCAAAAATCCCTTTTCATTTTTCTTTACCTCCCTTCCCCCCTTGTGGAATATAAGGAGCGGCCTGCCCCTCCGCCGGGCAGGCCGGCACTGCGGTTGCGCGCACTGCAAATACCTACATCTTTCTGTAAGCACGAACACTTTTTGCCGTACTTTATACCATGAGCGCTCCGGTTCCTCTCTCTCCCTCCGTTCTGGCTCCCAAACCGCACTATGCCGCCCTGGACGGCCTGCGCGGCGTGGCGGCCGTCATGGTGGTCCTGTTCCACATGTTTGAAGGGAACGTCAGGGACTTCCAGTTCCACACGGACCAGATCATCAACCATGGCTACCTGGCCGTGGACTTTTTCTTCATGCTGTCCGGGTTCGTCATCGGATACGCCTATGACGACCGCTGGGGAAAAATGAGCTTATGGAACTTCTGCAAGCGAAGGCTGGTGCGCCTGCAGCCCATGGTAGTCATGGGCATGCTGCTGGGGGGCATTCTCTTTTACTTCCAGGGCTCGGAGATTTTCCCCAACCTGGCGCAAACCCCGGTGTGGAAAATGCTGCTGGTCATGACCGTGGGATTCACCCTGCTGCCCGTCCCCGTCTCCCTGGACATCCGGGGATGGACGGAAATGCACCCGCTGAACGGCCCTGCCTGGTCCCTGTTCTTCGAATATATCGCCAACATCCTCTATGCCGTGCTCATCAGGAAATTCACCAGCAGGTGGCTGGCCGTCCTGGTATTCCTGGCGGGATGCGCCCTTATCCACCAATGCTACACGCAGGGCAACAACATCGGCGGCTGGACGCTGGATGTGGAACAATGCCGCGTGGGCCTCACACGGCTCATGTTCCCCTTCTTCGGCGGCCTGCTCCTGTTCCGGCTGTGCAAGCCGGGACGCATCAGGCACGGCTTCTGGTGGTGCAGCCTGCTCCTGGCGGCGGCCATGGCCATGCCGCATGTGGGCGGCGCGGAATATTTCCACTTGAACGGCCTGTATGATGCCTTCTGCATCATCATCATCTTTCCGGCAGTGGTCTTCATGGGAGCCAGCGACATCCCCGGAGACATCTCCTCCCGGGCCAGCCGGTTCCTGGGAAACATCTCCTATCCCCTTTACATCACCCACTACCCCATTGTCTACATCTACCTGGCATGGGTGCATGACGCGGAAGTCCCCTTCTCCCGGGCGCTCCCCGTGGCGGTGGGCGTCCTGTTCCTCTGCATTGCCGTGGCCTACGGGTGCCTGAAGCTCTATGACGAACCCGTGCGCGCATGGCTCTCCAGGCGCGTGCTCGGCCGCCGCGCTCCGGAGCCTCCCAAGGCGTAAGTGGCGCCCCCCGCAGGCTCCCGGAAAAACAAACGGGAGCACCCCGGACAAACATCTGCCTTGCCCCCGGCGCGGCCCAGCCGGATACTGGCGGCCGCCGTCCATGGAAAAATTGCAGACATCCTCAAAAGCGCTGCGCTACCTGCCCTTTCTGGTGGCATCCGCATTCTTCATGCAGATGCTGGACGCCACTATCCTGAACACGGCCATTCCCACCATCGCCCGGAGCTTCCACAGCCACCCGCTGCAGCTCCACTCCCTGGTGACGGCCTACATGCTCACCGTCTGCGTCCTGATCCCGGCCTCCGGGTGGATTTCCGACAAGCTGGGCTCCCGCCGCACCTTCCTCTTCGCCATCTCCGTCTTCTCCGCGGGGTCCCTGCTCTGCGCCCTCTCCACCTCCGTCCCCATGATGACCGCCTGCCGCGTCATCCAGGGAATCGGGGGCGCCTTCCTGATGCCTGTGGGGCGGCTCGTGGTCCTCCGCTCCTACCCGCGCTCCATGTTCGTGAACGTCCTGAACATCGTGACCATTCCGGCGCTGCTGGGGCCGCTCCTGGGTCCGGTGCTGGGCGGCATCATCGTCCAGTACGCCTCCTGGCACTGGATCTTCCTGATCAACATCCCGGTGGGCATCGCGGGCCTGTGGGCCACCTGGAAGATCATGCCGGACCTGAAAGCCGTCAGGGAACAGAGATTTGACTGGCCCGGGTTCTTCCTCTTCTCCTCCTCCGCCGTGCTGGTCACCATGGGCCTCTCCACCGCAGGAGGCGCGGAAGACAGGGAGCGCATGATCCTGCTCATGTCCGCCGGGGGCGTGCTGCAGCTCCTGTACTGGGTGCTGGCGTTCCGGTCAAAAGCGCCCCTCTTCAGCCCCGCCCTGTTCCGCATCAGGAACTTCGCCATAGGCATCGCGGGCAACATCGTCTGCCGGCTGGGCGGCAGCTGCCTGCCTTACCTGATTCCGCTCTTCTTCCAGGTAGTGCTGGGCTACTCAGCCCTTCAATCCGGCATGTCCCTGATCCCCCTGGCGCTGAGCAACCTGCTGGCAAAAACGGTCGCGCCGCGGCTGCTTGGCAAATTCGGCTACCGGAATATCATGGTGGTCAACACTTTTACCATAGGCGCCCTGCTGGCGGCATTCTACTTCATCGGCCCCGGCACCAGTGAACTCACCCTGCTGGGCATGCTGGCCCTGCTGGGCGGGGCCAACTCCATCCAATTCACCTGCATGAACACCCTGACGCTGATCGACCTCCCCAACTCGGACGCCAGCAGCGGCAACTCCCTGCTCTCCACCATCATGCAGTTATCCATCGCCGTCAGCATCGCCGCGGCTTCCCTGCTGCTGGACAGCTTCGGCGGCCACTCGGCCACGTCTGGAACAGCCGTGGAAGCTGCCTTCCACGCCACCTTCGTCACTATCGGCATCACGGCGGCGGCCAGCTCCTTCATCTTCGCCCTGGTGGACAAGGACAAGGGCATTACCCGCAAACGGAAAAAAACGGCCTGATGCGCAGAGGCCGTTCCCGCACCCGTTCAGGAGCAGGAAACGCCCTCTCCCGTCTCCACGGAACAGCACTGAGCAAACTGGGCGCGGGACTCTTCCAGGGTAATCGGCTTCTTATCCGCCCCCAGGGCCACGTATACCAGCTCCGCTTCCGTAATCTTGGCGATGTTGTTGCAGAGCTTCGTCAGGCGTTCCGCATACACCTCCACCTTCACGGTGACGGAAGTGCGCCCTACCTTGATAATCTCCGTATAAAAGGAAACCACATCCCCCACCAGCACGGGAGCTTCAAACGTCAGGCTGCTGACCGCACGCGTCACAATGTAGCGGCTCAACGCATAACGCATGGCCGTATTGGCGCCCGCAAGGTCCACCTGGCTCATCACCCAGCCGCCGAACACTTCCCCGCTCTGATTGGTATCCGCGGGCATGGGCTCCACGCGCAAGGCGGGAATGCGGTCTTCCGGAAGCTGGGCATGTTGATATGTACTTTCCATAAATAAGAATAATTATAAATTAATGCAGTTATGCTCATCTATCCCGGCTCTCTTGTAAAGAGCAAAAAGCGGAAACGGAAAATGGCCGTTTCCGAGGCATCCCCCCAAGAAATGGGAATCCGCCTTTGAAAAACAATAAAGCATTGATAATAGATTTGTTATCATTTTAAAAGGAAGCATGCGGCGGCGGCTTCCCCGCCAGGAGGCCCCGCCTTTCTTTCCCTGCTGCCTCCATGGCTGATATAACAGACTCCGGACCTTCCCCTTCCATTCAAAATGAGGGAAAAAACCGTCTGCTGCTTCACGGGAGACGCCTTAACCCTGAAGCTGGCTCCTCTGAAACCGCAGAAACAACAGGTTCCATAAAAACGCGCCGGAATAAGCCGCTTTTATACCGGAAAGGCGGATTTGTGCGTCTTATTCCCGCCATTTTTTATCATGCCGGGAGACAGGGTTGTCCATCTTTCATGGACCGTGATTTAGAACCTAAAACGAAAGAAGTGGACGGAGAAGAATGGCCCGCTTCCGACTTCGCGTACGTGCCGGACCCCGAAAAGCCTTCCACCTGGAAACTGCCGATCTTCAACATGCACCACGTTGGAGGAGCCCTGGCCGCCATGACCAGTGACTACCGCGGCAATCCCGTGGAAATCCCGGAAGAGGACCGCCAGGCCGTCATGGACAGAATCCTGGCCCGGAAAGCGGAACTGGAACGGGAAAAAAGGTAATTACACTCTTCTTCCACCGGAACACAGCAGTAGACGAGTAAATTCCCATCTTTTGCTTCCTTTATTTTTTCCGTCCGGCAGGGTAAAACCTGCCGGATTTTTTGTGCCCGTTTCCCGGCGTGAAAAGATTTCACGATAGCCCCGCGCAACCGGGACAGGAAAACTCATTCTTCCCATATTTTTTGAATTTACGGGTGTAATGGCATGGAATTCCAGCGGGCCTGTGGTAGAATTGCCGTATTCCGCCATCCTTGGAAAAAAGGAAGCGGCCGAGGACATTAAAACTTCCCTGGTCCTGGAAACGGCGGCCTTTCTTCTGCAAACCAGAACCCGCAACGCCATTTCCTCCCCTTAAACGTAATCCGCATGACAGGAGAAAAAGTGAAAAAATGCCTCTGGTTATTCTGGATTAACCTATTCATCGGGGCGTTCACTTTTGGGGGCGGCTACATTGTTGTGCCGATGATCAGCAAGTACTTTGTCCGGAAAAAACAGTTATTTTCCAAGGAGGAGCTTCTGTCCATGGCCGCCATCGCGCAATCTGCGCCCGGGGCCATTGCCGTCAATCTCTCCGCACTGGCGGGGCACCGCGCCGCAGGCATGGCCGGCGTGGCATCCAGCTGCCTGGGAGCCGTCATTCCGCCGCTGATCATTCTTTCCATCGTATCCGTCTGGTATGACGCCTTCAGCTCCAATACCGCCGTGGAAGCGGTGCTGCGCGGCATGCAGGCGGGCGTGGCGGCGCTTATTGTGGACATCGTGGCGGACATGTGGCAGATGATTCTCCGCAGAAAATCCGCCCTGCTGAACGCCCTGATGCCGGGCGCGTTCCTGGCCAGCTTCGTCTTCCGTCTCAACATCGCCGCCATTCTGGCCGTGTGCTGCGTCCTGAGCCTCTGGCACGTCCGGAGAACGCTGGGAAGGAGGGCCGGATGATACAGGCGCTCTGGCAGCTTTTCAGCGTCTTTCTCCAGATCGGCGCGTTCAGCATCGGGGGCGGCTATGCCGTCATCCCCATGATCCGGGACCAGGTGGTGATTCACCAGGGCTGGATTACGCAGAAGGTTTTTACGGATATCATCACCATCTCCCAGATGACGCCGGGGCCGCTGGCCATCAACACCTCCACCTTCGTGGGACTGCAAATCGCCGGCATCCCCGGAGCCGTGGCGGCCACCCTGGGATGCATCATTCCCGGCGTGGCGGCGGCGCTGCTGCTGCACCTCTTTTTCCAGAGGCACAAAAGGTCCGCTTACGTCTCCGGGGTTCTGGAAGGCTTGAAAGCCGCTTCCGTGGGACTGATCATGTCCGCAGGGGGCACCATCCTGATGCTGACTTTCTGCGGCACCTTTGACTGGCACGCCATCACGGAAGTGGATATCCCGAGCATCATCCTCTTCAGCGCGGCCCTGTTCATCCTGCGGAAATGGAAGATGAATCCCATCCTGCTGATGAGCCTGACGGGACTGGCCGGATATTTTATTTACGGAATATCCTGAAGCACACGCCCCGCCGGTTGTCCTTCCATCCGGTGATTTTTCCTGAAATCAAATTGGAGAAATTTAAAAGTATTCAAGGAAGAGAGGGATTGAAAAGTTTTATCCTGATCAAGGGAGATATTATTCAGAATAATACTATATCTATGAATATCAACGACATGTTAGCATAAAACCCCGTCTTCCCCTGAACGGATAACGCGGGTTCCGGTCATCACGGATAGGAAAAGCGGAATACCGGAG
The DNA here is from genome assembly GCF_002884975.1 of Akkermansia muciniphila. NCBI lineage: Bacteria > Pseudomonadati > Verrucomicrobiota > Verrucomicrobiia > Verrucomicrobiales > Akkermansiaceae > Akkermansia > Akkermansia muciniphila. Next base: position 399,772 of record NZ_PJKB01000003.1, read on the forward strand.
AAGAAATGCACCCGGCAGACAGCAATATTCATTCTTCCCGGCATCTCTGCGCCAATAGCACGATTAATGAAAAAATGAGCACAAAAGACATTAACAGGATGCAGGACCCGCGCCAGGAATTCCACCGGGAAGGGTATGAAAAACAACAGCAGGAAGCCCCCGGCCTGCAATCCGAAATGAAGCCCGTGCCGGACGCCGGAGAAGAGAGCTATCAGGGCTGCGGGAAGCTCCGGGGTCGGAAGGCCCTGGTCACGGGCGGGGATTCGGGCATAGGCCGTGCGGCCGCCATTGCCTATGCCCGTGAAGGAGCGGATGTGGCCCTGAATTATCTTCCGGAAGAACAAAGCGACGCGGAGGAAGTGGCGGAGCTGGTCAGGAAGGCAGGCAGGAACGCCGTTCTGCTGCCCGGGGACCTCAGTGACGAATCCTTCTGCAAGCAACTCATCAGGGACGCCCTGGAAAAACTGGGCGGGCTGGACATCCTGGCGCTGGTAGCCGGCAAGCAGGTGGCGGTGGAAGACATTCAGGATATTACCACGGAGCAGTTAACCAAGACATTTGAAGTGAACGTTTTCTCCCTGTTCTGGATTGCCAAGGCCGCCCTCCCCCACCTCAAGCCCGGGGCGAGCATCATCACCTGCTCCTCCATCCAGGCCTATCAGCCGGGCAAAAACCTGATTGACTATGCCTCCACTAAAGCGGCCATCATCGCCTTCAGCCGCGCCCTGGCCAAACAGGTGGCCTCCAAGGGAATCCGGGTCAATGTAGTGGCCCCGGGCCCGGTCTGGACGCCTTTGCAGGTGACCGGAGGGCAGCTTCAGGAAGACCTGCCGGAATTCGGCCAGAAAACACCCCTCAAGCGCGCCGGGCAGCCTGTGGAACTATCCGGCCTGTACGTCTTTCTCGCCTCCCAGGAGTCCAGCTTCATCACTGCAGAAGTCTTCGGCGTCACGGGAGGCATGCACCTGTCCTGAAGCAGACATCCGCGGAACCGGGAAAGGATGCGTGCCTCTTTTGCTCGCGGGCGGGCGTCTTCCTTTACGGCAGAGCTGGGCCCCTTGGTCTTCTATTCCCTTCCCGGGCTCCGCGGGCAAGGAAGCTTCCGTCCTTCCGGGGAACACCCGGCGGCAGGAATTTTTCCTCGCATCAGGCGAATCCCATCAGGCGCGCCGTTCCCGCCACCAGAATGCACATGGCGACGCCGCAGACCGTCGGGATGGCAAAGGCAAGTATGGCCCACTTCCATTTGCCCGTCTCCTTGCGGACTGTAAGAACAGCGGTGGAGCACGGCCAGTGCATCAGGGAAAACAGCATGGTGCACAATGCCGTTACCCAGGTCCAGCCGTTGTCCGTCAGGAGGGATTTCAACTGGTTCATGTCATCCATGTCCATCATGTTGTCTGAAGCCAGGTAGCCCATGATGATCAGGGGAAAGACGATTTCATTGGCCGGAATGCCCAGAATGAACGCCATCAGGATCACGCCGTCCAGCCCCATGAGGCGCCCGGCGGGGTCCAGCCATTGCGTGCCGTGCACCAGCAGGCTGGCGTCTCCCAAACGGATATTCGCCATCAGCCAGATGACGATTCCGGCAGGAGCCGCCACCATCACCGCGCGCCACAGCACCGCCAGCGTCCTGTCCATGAAGGAACGGACAATCACCTTCCCGATCTGGGGCTTGCGGTAGGGGGGCAGTTCCAGGGTAAAGGAGGACGGCGTCCCCTTCAGGATCGTATGGGACAGCAGGGCCGTCATGGCAAACGTCATCCCCACGCCCAGGCCGATGAGGAGCACCAGCCCCGCGACGGAGGCCAGCGGCTGCAGCCCGGACGCCACGGATCCGGCAAAGAACATGGTCATGAGCGCGATCAGCGTGGGAAACCTGCCGTTGCAGGGAACGAAATTGTTCGTCAAGATGGCGACGAGCCGCTCCCTGGGGGAATCAATGATACGGCACCCCGTGATTCCTGCTGCATTGCACCCGAATCCCATGCACATGGTCAGCGCCTGCTTGCCGCAGCCGCAGCACTTCTGGAACACCTTGTCCATATTGAACGCCACCCGGGGCAGATAGCCGGAATCCTCCAGCAGGGTGAACAGGGGGAAAAAGATGGCCATGGGAGGCAGCATCACGGAGACGACCCATGCCACCACGCGGTAAACGCCCAGTACCAGCACGCCGTGCAGCCATTCCGGAGCATGCGCCAGGCGGAACAGGGCTGTAAGGGCTTCCTGTCCTTCGCCAAGCAGGTCCGCCAGCCACTGGGAAGGATAATTGGCCCCCACGATGGTAATCCAGAAAATGAGCACCAGCAGGACGAACATGAGGGGATAAGCCGTCCACCGGCCCATCAGCACCTTGTCGATGCGCCTGTCGCGCCCCAGGCCCCCGCCATCCGGCAGGATGACCGCCCCCTGGCACAACCGCTCCGCCCGTTCCACGAAGGCGGCCGCCACACGGTCGCCAAAAGATTCGCCGGAAAAAGAATCAGCTGCGGCCGCCTCACGGAGGATATCCTCCACCTCTTTCTCTTTCCTTAAATCATTCCCCGCATGCTGCGCCAGAAGCCCGAGCGTTCCTTCATCCCCCTCCAGCAGCTTGACGGATGCCCAGCGGGGCTCCAGGCCATCCAGGGAATGGCCGGAAACAGCGGTTTCCAAACGCTTCAGCCACGGTTCCATGTCCTTCCCGTAGGACAGGCGGCGGGAAGGGCGCCTCTCTCCGGACCACGCCATCCGCCGCACCGTTTCCGCCAGGACTTTCAACCCCTCCCCCCTGGCGGCTGCCGCCGGAATCACGGGCACTCCAAGACGTTTTTCCAGAAGAGGGCAGTTGATGCGGATGCCCTTGCGCCGGGCCTCATCCATCAAATTAACGCAGACCACTACATTTCCCGTCGTTTCCATGACCTGGAGGGCCAGATTCAAATCCCGTTCCAGATTGGTGGCGGAACAAACTACAATGACGGCATCCGCATTGCCAAAACAGATGAAATCCCGCGCCGCCTCTTCATCCGAGGAACAGGCCAGCAGGGAATACGTGCCCGGCGTATCCACCAGCAGGTACTCTTGCGAACCGCGCCCCACGATACCCTCCGCACGGACCACCGTCTTGCCGGGCCAGTTCCCGGTATGCTGGCGCAGTCCCGTCAGCGCATTAAACACCGTGCTCTTTCCCACGTTGGGAGCGCCCGCCAGGGCCACAACGGGCATGCGCTTTTCCTCCGGGCCGTAAGAACCGTCCCGTTCCTCTTCACTATTCGGATTCACCGGATTTCCTTCCGTTGCTGGTTTCAGGCGGACTTGACGGTAATCAGTTCCAGATCGGAAGACCTGAACGCCATCACTGTTCCACGCACAAGAAAGGCAACGGGATCCCCGAACGGCCCGCGTTCCAGGCATTCTACCCGGGTTCCGGGAATCATGCCTATATCCATCAACCGCCTTTTCAGGCGGCTTTCCACTCCCAGGGATTCAATCCTGGCGGCTTTCCCCTCAGGCAACTGGTTTAATGTCATGGTCAGTTTATCCTTTCTATTAATTGTTCATGCAGAAATTTCCACAAGGATGGCATCAGCGGCGGCGGCCGGCAATTCAAACCGTCGCCCTTCACGGGCTTCCACCAGAAACGCGCCGCAGTGCGCGCCTTCCTCCAGGAGGGCCACCTTTTCATGAAGGCGAATGCCGCAGGAGGCGAGAAGCTCCAGCAGTTCCTTTGACTCCGGCACACGCCTGACCACCGCCGGAATCCCCGCCGGGAGGTCGGACAGCCGGGAAAGCGGCCCTTCCCGCGGTTCCTGGCTCCTCCTGCCCGGTATCTTTCTCCCGTGGGGGCACATCTCCGGGTAACCCAGAAAACGGTCCAGCTTTTCCATCAACTGCGGAGAGGCCGCATGTTCCAGCTTTTCCGCTTCCTCATGCACGTCTTCCCACGCATATCCGAGGTGGTCTACCAGGAAAACCTCCCACAGCCGGTGAATGCGCACCAGCCGCACGGCGGCTTCCTCCCCTTTCCGCGTCAGGCGGATGGAACGTTTTTCCACGCTCTCCACCAGGCCTTCCTTTTCCATCTTCCGGATAATTTCACTGACGGAAGCGGCGGAAACGCCCAGATCATCCGCAATATGCCTGTTGCTGACACGCTCCGCGTTCTGCTGGAGCCTGGCAATCGCTTTCAAATAATCTTCACGGCTGCTGGTCATGGCGCTGATGCTCTCCTTTGTTATAAGGTATACCTAACAAAATGCCATTTCGCTCAAATAAAAAAGCTTCTCCCGTGTCAGCAAGGCCAATTTCCATGCGGAAAATGACTGTGGACAGCCGGCGAACAGGAATAAGGCGGCACGCGCCATTTCCAGATTGTTCCTGAAGGGTATTCCTGCTTGAATATGGCATGGTATCCGGCAGAACCATTCTGGCTTCATTTCTTTTTTTAACGGTCATGGTTCTTTCCACGGCTCATGGAGGTCCGCTGAAAACGCCCGTCATCACCCTGGGCGAGAAAAAAAGCCTGTTTGGAGAACAGGCGCAGGCCAATGAATATGTCAGCTACGCCCTCTATTACTGGCCGGACCCCGCCAACCCGAATGGCCCTTACAAGCCCATTGACGGCAAAAAGAACGAGAAGCTCCGCAGCATGGACGACAGCGGCAAAATGGCCGCTTTCATCAACACCGTCTGCCAACTGGGACGCCAGTATGAATTAAACGGGGACGAGAAGGCCGCCTCCCGCGCCGGAGAATGGCTGAGAGCCTGGTTCATTGCGCCGGCCACCCGCATGCAGCCTCATTTGAAATACGCCCAGATCCGCCCCGGACGCCAGACGGAAAGCGACGGCGGCGGCATCATCGACCTCTACCGCATGCCCGACTTTCTGGACGCGCTGGCCGTACTGAAACGCTCCAGGGCGCTGGCGAAAGAGGAATGGAAGCAGGTTGACGCGTGGCTCAGGCAATACTATGCATGGCTGGCCACCAGCAGGCAGGGCAGGCATGCACATACGAGCACCAACAACCATTACCTGTTCTATGTGGCGCAGTGCGCCAGCCTGGCCCACTTCCTGGGGTGTGACAGGGAAGCGCGGCAATGGCTGGCTGAGGCCTTTGCCAACATGGACCGCCACATTGCCCCGGACGGCTCCCAGCCGGAAGAACTCAACCGGGCGGAATCCTGGCAATACAGCGTTTACACCCTTCAGGCCTGGGCCTACCTCGTACGCGCCGCGGAACGCACAGGGGACAAAAACTACCGTTACAGAAAAACTCCTGCCGGAGCCTCCATCCAGAAAGCGGCGGATTACCTCACTCCGTTCCTCACCAACCCCGGGGCGTGGCCCTGGAAAGGCTCCAGGCCAGGCACCTCATTACCCGGCATCTTTGAACCGTCCCGGCCGGAGAAAGAAAAACAGGACCGTTCCTAAACAGCGGCACCGTTAAAAAGCCATCCCCGGTTTATAGAAAATCCCGCCGCCAGCAGCATAAAAACAAGGGCTCCTGTTACCTTTTCAATTTCTCAGCAATTCTGCCGAGGTTTTTTTCCGTTGCCGTCCTTAATTTCTCCTGCTGTTTCCAGTACCACGCCGTTCTTTCGGATACTCCGGCCTGCTCCGCCAGCCAGCGCACGGCGTCGCTCGTGTCACAGCCCGTTTTCTTCCGGACGGCTTCCAGCAGTTGAGTGACATATTTGTTCATGAGTTCCTGGGGTGACGTTATTTTGACTCCCATGCCCGGCTGAATTCGCTGTCATGAAACAGGGCGGCAATGCCACTGAGCTGCTTGAGGCGCAGCAGTTCCGTCGCGTCCATGCCCAGGTTTTTAAGTATCCACGCATCCGACATGCCTGCTTCCGTCAGTTCCCGGATAATGTTGGTCATGAGTTCGATACTATGAGACCCACGGGCACGGTTGTGCCTGATGGTGGAGGCCATGCGGTTTCCAAGAGGCTTGTCAATGACGGCCACCGGCACCATGCCTTCCTCCCGTTCGTAAATATCGCGGTGGGTTTTCATGATCTGGCAGCGGTGGAACCCGTCAACGATTTCATAGGTGCCGTCCTCCAGTTTATAACAGACAATCGGCATCGTATAGCCGTCTTCCTTGATGCTCTGGTAAAGCAGCTTCATTTCGGGGGGAGCCACACTATTCGGGTTGTAGGCATTGGAGCGGATTTTGTCCAGCGGAACACGCCGGATCTTGTAGACGGGGGATGGAGAGGAGGTTTTCATGAAATGCTGCGGTATTTATTGACGGCGGCACGGCGCCGGGCAATCGCTCCCTTGGTTGGACTGAATCCGGCATATCTGCAAAAATAGTCATTTTTCATGATACAGATGCACATGCGCTTGTAGGAAGGGACCTGCCGGAAATTGCTGACGGGCATGTCGTCAGGGTAGCCCATGAATTGAACGACGTCGCGCCCGCCGTAGCGTCTCGATTTACCCGTTACGGTAGCCAGCGGGTAGGCGGCCAGCACTTCATCAGCGGTTCCGGGATCGACAGTCCCCCCTTTTGTCCAGTATTTCTTGGATTTTTCAAGGATGCTGTTGTAGTGGGCCGCCGTCTTCGCATCCATCGTGGAAAGCAGGAATTCATAGTAGGATTTCCAGGTATGGCCGGACGGCAGCTTGATGGTTTTCCAGCCCATGGCCGTCGTGCCTCCGTACAGGCCCGTAAAGTTGACGCCGTTAACCCTTCCGATCATGCGCGCCCAGTTGGCGGGATCAATGACTTTGTAGAGTTTCAGGCTTTCCTGGGCACAGTCGTTGAATGGGCTTGCCACCCGCATTTGCCCGGCAGTGAGGCCCGCCTGGTACAAGAGGTCATAGAGACGGTTGTAGTCAAAACCCAAGCGGGCGTTGGCCGTCCAAATATCGCTGACACGCCAGTCGTAGAGAGGGTAGGCATTGACGGTTACGGCATCAGTCTGCGTAATCCATTTTCTGCCTTTATAGGATCTCCTTTTATTGCCGCGCGCCACGGCGGCGTACCTGTTGAGGCTTTCATCCGCACGCAGCCCCACCATGACGGCGGTGGTTCCATGCCTCTTGGCAAAGTAGCGTGAGAGCTTGTCCTGGAATTCGTAATCCACCATGCCGTGCCGGAACGGAACGTCCAGATTTCCTTCATGAACCACATAGGGGTTTTCCGGCATGGGCCGCACCCACAGTTTTTCCTGGGCGGCGTCCCACGGCGTCCAGTAGGGTTCCCCCAGGGCACATGCGGACTGGGCCTTGACCGGCACGCAGTACCACATTTTACGTATGCCGGGGAATTGTTCCAGAAACGTCCGGGTCACATACTCGGTCGTCATCTGGTACTGGGCCTCATAGTCCAGATGGTACATGGTCAGCTTGTCCAGCAGGCCTTGTTCATCCGCATAATTGTAGCAGAGATTGAGCATGACGCCGCTGTCCTTACCGCCTGAGAAGGAAACCAGAACATGGTCAAACTCCTGGAAACAGTAGGCGATGCGTTCCAGGGCCGCTTCATAGACGTTTTTGTCCAGGTAGGTTTTCACAATTTTTCCAGAATCTTTCTTGCATCACGCCTGAAGCAGTCCGCCATCAGGCAACCTGCCGGAGCCTCCTTTGCCAAACAGGACTGCCGCGTCTTTAATGCCTGCGTAATGGTAAATAACATCGTGTTTTGCCATGTTTTGAAATGCGTAACAGGTTACGAACCGTTGTTTTCCTGCAACAATACCAACCTACTGAATTATTGGAGCAGGTCAATGTTTTTACTGCAATTATTTCAGTAATTTTACTATGATTCCCCTCCTTCTCAAAATACCAATGCTTTTCCACGAGTAACGCCATTCATGGAACGCCGCTTCCATTGCGGCATGGTTTCCCTCTCCTTGCCGGGGATGCCATATCATTTTCAGGATCAGTGCAGCGGCACAGGAATCAAAACAGAAAGGAACCGGGTGAGGCTTCCGCTGTTTTAATTCTTTCAGCGGAAAATACACGGCATACTTTTTACTAATGCCCGGTTAAGGATAGTGGATTGTGCAGGATGGCGCCGCCTTCCGGTCTCCCGCCACTAATGTTTCTCCCAAGCGCGCTCCTGCGGCTTCATTTTTCAAATGGCGATACAGCCATTGCTTCCTTCCTTGAAGAAAAAATACCCGGCTTTTTCTTTTGAGAAGCCGGACAGCTTGACAAAATACAGCCCCGTCAGCACCCGCCCGGAGCCTATTTTGCCGGATTTACTTTCAAGCGCTTCATGGTTTTCTCCGGTAAGCCCGGTTTACGCCGGAATGGAACCAAAACATGATATTCGTTCATCCTTCAGGAACGCTTTTCCATGATTTTCACATTTCCAGCTCCAAAACGGCAAAAAACAACCCTCACAAGTGATTAAACTTGTGAGGGCTAGAAAATGAATGGCTCCCCCGGTTGGGCTCGAACCAACGACCTAGTGATTAACAGTCACCCGCTCTACCGCTGAGCTACAGGGGAGTTTGCGTTCCATGGAGCGCGGGTGGATTTTTACTGGAGGCACAGGCGTTTGGCAAGTACTTTTTTGTTCCTGCATGTTTTTTGACGCAAAAAAGCCTCCGGGGAATGGACATGCCAACGGTGTTTCTTGACCTTTGAGGGGAGAATGCCCAGACTTTCAGCGACATGAGTGAACATCACCATCATATTGCTGTTCTGGCTGGCGACGGCATCGGGCCCGAGGTCATGAAGGAGGCCCTGAAGGTTCTGGACGCCGTAAGCGCCAGGTTCGGTTTTACCGTAAGCCGCAAGGAGGCTTTTGTGGGAGGCGCGGGCATCGACCATTGCGGCAAGGCCCTTCCGGAAGAAACCATCCGCGCCTGTGAAGAGGCGGACGCCGTCCTGTTCGGCTCCGTGGGCGGGCCCAAGTGGGAACACCTTCCCGCCAATGAACAGCCGGAGCGCGGCGCCCTGCTCCCGCTGAGAAAGCACTTCGGCCTGTATGCCAACCTGCGGCCCGGCGTATGCCTGCCCGCGCTCACGCATGCCTCCCCCATCAAGAATGAGCTGATTGAAGGCGGCTTTGATATTCTGTGCGTCCGGGAACTGACGGGCGGCCTGTACTTCGGCCAGCCGCGTTTCCGCGAACAGGAGGGGGACGACGTGGTGGTGGTGGATACCATGCGCTATCACAAGAGTGAGATGGAGCGCATTGCCAGGGTGGCCTTTGAAGCCGCACGCGGACGCCGTAAGCGCGTCACCAGCGTGGACAAGGCGAACGTGCTGACCAATTCCCTGCTGTGGCGCGAGACGATGATTGAGGTTTCCAAGGATTATCCGGACGTGGAGCTGCTCCACATGTACGTGGACAATGCCGCCATGCAGCTGGTGCGCAATCCCCGCCAGTTTGACGTGCTGGTGACGGAGAACCTGTTCGGGGACATTCTTTCCGACGAAATGGCCATGATCTGCGGTTCCCTGGGCATGCTGCCCAGCGCCAGCCTGTGCCAGGGCAGTGAGGGCAACGGCCTGTTTTTCGGCCTTTACGAGCCTTCCGGCGGCTCCGCCCCGGACATCGCCGGCAAGGGCATTGCCAACCCGATCGCCCAGATTCTTTCCCTCTCCATGCTGCTGCGCTATTCCCTCGGGGAAAAGGACGCGGCAGACGCCATTGACGCCGCCGTGCGCCGCGTGATTGAACAGGGCTACCGCACGGGAGACCTGGCTACGGGCGCCCCCGGAGAAATCCGCGTGAATACCGCGGAGATGGGGAATGCCATTATTGCGGCCCTTTAAAAGGCGTTTTTCCAGCTCCGCAGGCGCATTCCACCGTCTGCGGGGCTTTCACCTCCGGAAACGGGGGGAGGCATTTTCTCCGTTCTTCCATTTATTCCCGGGTTTTTCCGGTTCTTCATTCAACGATCATGAACGTTCTTATCATCGGCCAGGGAATCGCCGGAAGTTGCCTGGCATGGGAATTGAAACGCCGCGGCACGGATTTCACCATTACAGACCGCCCCATTGCGGAAACGGCTTCCCGTGTGGCAGCCGGGCTGGTGAATCCGCTGACAGGCCGCGCCTTCCGCCCCGGCTGGCGGCAGGAGGAGTGCCTGTCCGCCGCAGCAGATTTTTATCCGGAGACGGAACGGGAACTGGGCGGCTCCTGGTGGCAGAAGACCCCGATTTTCCGGGAACTAGAAACGGAGGACCAGCTTGAAATCTGGCAGGAGCGCCAGATGGCCCCGGAATCCAGTGCCTATGCCGGCCCCCTTTTTCCGTGGCCCGAACGGTGGGGAGGACAGGGAAAAGCCGCCTATACGCGCGGTTCCGCCGTCCTTCACGTGGAGGGCATGGTCAATGCCATGCGGCAGTTTTTCACGGAACAGGGCCGTTTTATGGAAGCGGACGTGTCCCCCGCAGACATCCAGCCGGATGAAGACGGCCTGTTCCACTGGAACGGCCGGGTTTTCTCCCATGTGGTCTGGTGCACCGGCTGGGAGGCCGGCTGCCATCCGGACATGGCCCCGCTGAAGGGGCGCCCTTCCAAGGGCACTATTCTGGATCTGGACCTGAAGGAGCTGGACTGGCACGCGGGCATCCTGCACTTTGGCCGCTGGCTGGTCTACAACGGCTCTTTCTGGCGCTTCGGCGCCACGTACGCGTGGGCGTGGGAAGCTCCCGGCATTCCGGAGGCGCCAGCCGTCCAGGAATTGATGCTGGACCTGGTGAGACGCTATTCCGGAGAGATGAATGTCATCCGCGCACGCGCCGCCGTACGCCCCATCATCCGGCGCAGCCAGCCCGTCGCCGGGCCCATTCCGGGCCTGAACGGCCAGTTCGTCTTTTCCGGGCTGGGGAGCAAGGGCGTGACCACTTCCCCGTGGTCGGCGGCCCAACTGGCGGAACATCTTGTGCACGGCGCGGAACTGCCGCCGGACCTGCTGCCTGCCGCGCTATGGAAATAATGCGGCGCGGTCCCTCCCCTTCCTTGAACGGGACGGGTATTTTCCTTGTCAAAACGCCCTGAACACGATTACATGCGGCCTTATATGCGAGCGGAGAACGAGAACTGGGGAAATACGGTACGGGAGCGTTTATTTGACCAGCGCAGCGCCGTCATGGTGCACTGGCTGATCCTGATTAATGTGGTCGTCTTCATGCTCGGGTTCTTCTTCCAGGTGGAGATTCCGCGGAATATTTACCCGCCCGGACGTCTGGACCTGATTCAGCTTTACGGGGCCTACAGCGAATATACATGCTTTCATGAAGGGGAGCTGTGGCGCCTGTTTACCTATCAGTTCCTGCATGCCAACCTGGGGCACATCCTGTTCAACATGATTGCCCTGTGGTTTTTCGGCCCGGTGGTGGAGGAACGCTTCGGCCACCTGCGCTTCCTGCTGTATTACCTGTTCTGCGGGGTGGCTGCCGCCCTGTTCTCCTCCCTACTGGGGTACATGGGATTTTTTGATCCGGAGTGGCGCTTCATTCCCATGGTAGGGGCTTCCGGTTCCATTTACGGCATTATGGCTGCGTGCGCGGTGCTTTTCCCGCATGCGCGGGTCCAGCTTCTGTTCCCTCCGGTCAATCTGAGCGTACGCCAGTTCGCGCTGGCCGTGCTGGGCGTTGCCTGCGCCGTCATTATTTTCCAGTGGAACAATGCAGGCGGTGAAGCGGGCCACCTGGGCGGCATGTTTGCCGGATTTATCCTGACCCTGCTGATCCTGTGGAAGGAAAAACTGTCCGCCTCCAGGCCGCGGGTTGTTTCCACCTCCCACCGGTCTCCGGCACACTCCGCGCGCCATTCCGCCAACAACCGCTTCCCTTCCGAGGAAGAGGTGAATGACATTATGGAAAAAATATCCCGGTCCGGCGTGTCCAGCCTGACGGAAGAGGAACGGGAAATCCTCCGGCGGGCCTCCCGGCGCTGAATGATCTGTCAGACAATTTCCTTATTTCTGTTATTTTTCTTTATTTTTTGTCATTCCCTTTTAACATGGGGAAATGATGACGCGGCTGTATTCTTCCACCGTCCTGGGCGTGGACGGCACAGAGGTGGAGGTGGAAGTGGATTTCCGCCCCATGGCGGAAAAACGCATTTTTATCGTGGGCCTGCCGGATACGGCCGTGAAGGAGAGCGGCCAGCGCGTGGATACGGCCATCCAGAACAGCGGGCTGCCTTTCCAGCAGGGCATTTTCGTCGTCAACCTGGCCCCGGCGGATTTAAGGAAGCAGGGGCCGGGCTTTGATCTTCCCATTGCTCTGGGGATGATTGCCGGAGCGGCGGATACGGAGATTGACGCTTCTTCCTGGTGCATCATGGGAGAACTGGCCCTGGACGGCGCCGTACGCCCCGTACAAGGCACCCTGCCACAGATTATGGAGGCGAGGCGCATGGGGCGGAAGCGCATCATGCTGCCCTGCGCCAATGCCCATGAGGGGGCTCCGGTGCAGGACGTGGATATTTATCCCGTCTCCTCCCTGCGGGAAGCCTGGCAGCTTCTAACCGCCGCCGCCCTGCCCGCTCCTTTCACGAGTTCCGGAGAAAAAGAACAAAGCGACGGAGAAAAGGAAATTGCCGTGGATTTTGACGAAATCAAGGGGCAATCCTACGCACGCCGCGCCATGGAGATTGCCGCGGCGGGAGGCCATAACATCCTGCTCAGCGGTTCTCCGGGATCCGGCAAATCCATGCTGGCTCAGCGGCTTCCGACCATTCTGCCCCCGCTGAGCAGGGAAGAAGCCATGGAGACCAGCAAAGTTCATTCCGTATGCGGGCTTTTGAAACGGGGGAACGGGCTGGTGGCCCGGCGCCCGTTCCGGGCTCCGCACCACACCATATCGGATGCGGGACTGATGGGTGGAGGGACAAATATCACCCCGGGGGAAGTGTCCCTGGCGCATAACGGTGTCCTGTTTCTGGATGAATTGCCGGAGTTCCGCCGCGCCGCGCTGGAAACCCTGCGGCAGCCGCTGGAATCCGGCCAGGTGGTGATTTCCCGCGCCTCCGGCACCATGACGTTTCCCTGCCGCTTTATGCTGGCGGCAGCCATGAATCCATGCCCCTGCGGGTATCTGGGTGACAGAAGGAGAACCTGCACGTGTCCCCCGGCGCAGATTGCCCGCTACCGCCGCAAGATTTCAGGGCCTCTTCTGGACCGGTTTGACCTCCTGATGGAAGTTCCCGCTGTGGATCCCTCCATCCTGGCTTCCGCGCCAGCCGGAGAATGCTCCGCCAGCATCCGGGAACGCGTGATGGCGGCACGGCGGCTCCAGGGCAGCAGATATGCCGGCACTCCATTCCGCAGCAATGCGACGCTTTCCGGAAAAGCCCTGCAAAGATACTGCCGCCTGCGGCCGGAAGGCCGGGCCATTCTGCTCCGCGCCGTGGAGGAACTGTCCCTTTCCGCCAGGGCGTATGACCGCATCCTGAAAGTGGCACGCACCATAGCGGACCTGGAGGGTAACCCGGAAATCCAGGATTCCCATTTGTATGAGGCCGTGCAATACCGGGCTTTTGAACACTCCCTCCGGGAATGAACCATTCCGGGAACGGGCAATTTCCGGAATGCCGCGTTTATGCCATGCCAAAGTGTGCCTTTTCCGAACGGGAAAAAAGAAAAGGAGACGGCTTTCAGACCGCCTCCTTCCCGATTGAAAGTTTGCCGATCACCGGTTCCGGGAACGCCGGAAGACCAGGGCTCCCAGGCCAAGCATTCCCAGAGAGGCGGTAGCCGGTTCCGGGACGATTTCATAGGATACCTGGATGTTGGAAAGCGTATAGGGAGAGGTGGCGCCGCCCGCACCGCCGCGCACCCCGGCAACCAGCTTGTATCCCTCCCCCCACGCCAGGGGGGAATCTGCCATGTCCAGGGAAACAGTCGTTGTTCTTGAAGTGGAATTAAAGGTGAAGCTCTCCACGGTGGAAAGGTCCTGGACAAGCGTTCCGGCGGAGTCGTAAACCGCCAGAACCATGACGTAGCTGGTGATAACGGAGGTGGGCGTGTCACAGGAAAAAACGATGGAGGAGACAAGATCCCCCTGCTCCGGGCCTCTCAGCACCATGGCAAAGGAGTCCCCGGCCACGCCGCTTCTGCCGCACAGGATGATGGAGCCGACGTTATCGGTGTTGCTCCAGGTTCCTTCCCCGTTCTGGGGCCAGTTGGCCAGGCTATTGTTATTGCCTCCCGCATAGACGCCAAATCCACGGCCTTTTACTTTATCCAGTAGCTGGTTTCCCGTTTGCGGCGCCATAGTCGCGGTTTGCGGCAGATTGGCTGATTCCGGCAGTTCGGCAATGACGGTAGCGGCATTGGCAGCCAGCACGCTGGCGCAACTTATTAATACAGCACAATATCTACTTTTCATAAGTTACACACCATAATAAATTTATTATGCTATGTCAATTTACAATTAAGAAGAAAAGTCTTTGAATTTTCCGCTTTTTCTGAAATCCGGCGCATCTTCTTGAGCGTGAAAGGCCGAAGCGTTTCCCGGAATGCGCCGTTGCTGGATTTTTCTTTATAACCCTATTAAAATACCTATTTTGCGTGGAATTAAGCTTTGGAATAAGGGGAAAATGAAATGAAGTTATTTTTCTGGGGAGTTTACAAAGGTTTTTACAGGAGACCGGGAGGCCCCTGCTCCAGAAAACGGTTTTTCCGCACCGGGAACATAGGCCTTCTCTTCCCGCCTGCCGGCGCTCTTTTCCGGAGGCGTTCAATACTCCATGCCATCCCGGCTTTTTCACCCGTCACCTACGCAGAACAGCCGTTCCGCGGATATTCCCGGAACGGCTGTTCGTACGAGAAGGAAAAACCGGTTTAACGGATGGCTGCCAGAGCCTGCTTGAGGTCCGCAATAATGTCTTCCGCGGCTTCCGTTCCTACGGAAAAGCGGATGAGGTCAGGCCGGACACCCGCTTCCATGAGCTGTTCATCCGTCAACTGGCGGTGCGTATGGCTGGCGGGATGGAGAACGCAGGTGCGTGAATCCGCCACATGGGTAACGATGGCGGCCAGTTTCAGGCTGTCCATGAATTTGATGGCGCGGTCACGGCCGCCTTTGATGCCGAAGGTGACTACCCCGCAGGATTGACCGTCACGGAATTGCTTCTGTGCCAGGTCATGGTACTTGTTGGACGACAGGCCCGGATAGTTGATCCAGGCCACGTCCTCCTGCCCTTGCAGGAATTCCGCCACCTTTTGCGCGTTTTCACAGTGCCGGGGAACGCGCAGGTGCAGGGTTTCCAGGCCCAGATTGAGCAGGAAGGCGTTCTGCGGGGACTGGATGGAACCCAGGTCGCGCATGAGCTGGACGGTCGCCTTGGTGATGTAGGCGCCCTTACCGAAGCTCTTGCTGTAGGAAAGCCCGTGATAGGAGGGGTCCGGCTCCGTCAGGCCCGGGAATTTGTCCCTGTGGGCTTCCCAGTCAAAGTTGCCGCTGTCCACAATGGCGCCGCCCACCGCCGTGGCATGGCCGTCCATGTACTTGGTGGTGGAGTGGGTGATGATGTCCGCGCCCCATTCAAAGGGACGGCAGTTGATGGGCGTGGCGAAGGTGTTGTCTACAATCAGGGGAACACCGTGCGCATGGGCGATGTCCGCCATTTTGCGGATGTCCAGCACGCAGAGCGTGGGGTTGGAGATGGTTTCCGCAAAGAGCACCTTTGTATTGGGACGGAAGGCTTTGGCGATTTCCTCCGCCGGGGCGTCCTGGTCCACAAAGGTGACTTCAATGCCCATCTTGCGGAAGGTAACGGCAAAAAGGTTGTACGTTCCCCCGTAAATGGAAGCGGTGCTGACGATATGGTCTCCGGCCTCGCAGATGTTGAAGACGGCAAAGAAGGAAGCAGCCTGTCCGGAAGAGGTCAGAATGGCGGCTACGCCGCCTTCCAGCTCTGCGATTTTTCTGGCAACCGCTTCATTGGTGGGGTTCTGGAGGCGCGTGTAGAAGAATCCGGCTTCTTCCAGGTCGAACAGTTTGGCCATTTGTTCGCTGGTTTCATACTTGAACGTGGTGCTCTGGTAAATGGGCAATACGCGGGGTTCTCCCTTTTTGGGGGTCCAGCCCGCCTGCACGCACAGGGTTTCCGGTCTCAGTTCCTGACTCATGATGCAGGGATGCTATGCCATGCCGCGCGCCTTGTAAAGCAGGGAAAAACGATGTATCAACCCAAAATAAATATTTGCAGTATCATTATTTTTCTTCTCTAAAAAACAATTGGTAATAATACATTCCGCGTTTTTCGTCGTATCCACGCTCAACGAACTCTTTTCCACCATGAATATTAATATCAAAATTTTTATCAAGCTTAATAACGGATAATTGTCTAACAGATTTATTTTTAATAGCTTTAATAGATGATTCGAAAAAATTATCAACTTCTATTTCCATCCTCTGCTGATAAATTTTCTTAAATTCGATGAATTGGGATACCAATTCAGGATGTTCAAAAACTTGCTTTGCAAATTTATCTATATATACAGAGTTACTTTTTAAGGCTTCAACACTTTTATTAATTAGAACAGCTTTATTTACTTTACCTTTGTCTTTTGGGAGTTGTGAAATAAAACTCTTACAGAGGAGTAACATATTCTGAGTTTGATTGTAACTATCCTTTCGCGGTCTTACATGCAAGAAATTTTCTGTCCAATATTTTGCTTCTAAATTTTTATTAGTGTTATCGACTACTGCAACTAAATATCCATTTTCTTTTTCCGTATTAAATATTATACACCCTTTATCCAGTTTATTAACATTTATTCCATTGTCACTTTCTATTTCAAATCTTTCATCTCTAGAATACACTTTTAAAAAAGTATCCTTATTCTCAGACTTAAATAATCCAATCGCATCCACTGACTCATCATTGATGATAAAATTTTTAAAATAAACTACATAAAATTCACCAGCTTTTATTTTAGGATGGATACTTTGTTGATACAGATGTTTAGCAAGATTGATCGATTGTTCATACAGAGAAGCTGGATCATCAAAGATAGCTGTAGCATAGGAATATACCTCATTTAATTCAAGCTGAGTTATATGATGGAGATTATAATACTCCTCTATCTTAAAAGAAGAAGTAAAATATTTTAACAAAAGCATTCTTACAATAGAATTTCCCAATATCAGTTCTGATTTAGATATCTTCAGTTTCTCATTATTCATTTTATTTCCAACTTCATGAACAATGATGCCGTGTATATTACATTGTATTGTGTCTATCATAACTTAACACCATAAGGTTTTTATTATATCCAATTCTTCTTCATCAGAAAGATTAT
Source organism: Akkermansia muciniphila (assembly GCF_002884975.1). Taxonomy (NCBI): domain Bacteria; kingdom Pseudomonadati; phylum Verrucomicrobiota; class Verrucomicrobiia; order Verrucomicrobiales; family Akkermansiaceae; genus Akkermansia; species Akkermansia muciniphila. The sequence continues at coordinate 416,995 of NZ_PJKB01000003.1, forward strand.
ACCAATTATCTCGAATGGAAAAAGGGAATTTTTCTATTCCATACCATATAACAAATATTTCAGGTTGTGTCAATAGTGGTATTTCAGAATATCTTTCCCTATTATCATCATATATATGCTGTATTTTTAATTCATGTGAATCAATAAAAATATCTATATTGCAATCAATGTCTGTTTTTTCATTTTCTGTTAAGAAAGATAAAATAATATTAATATTTTTTATAGCCCACTCTCTATCATAATCAGATTGAGCGAACTTATAAAGTTTTCCTTCCAAGCGACGAAGAAGGGCATAATTTAAATTATAATTTTGAGATTTTAGATATTCATTGACTTTATCAAATTCTTCATCAGCAAGTTCATAAAGAGAAAGCAATCGATAAATTCGATGCTTCATTTCATCTGAGAGTGTAATATCTTGTTTATAGTATAAAATATGTGCTGAATTGGCCCACGCATGTTGATTCATTGTGCGAACTTGAATTTCAAATACGAAATTCTCATCATAACTAAATAGCCGTTTTTTGATTGATACATCATAATGGTTTGATTGATAATCTAAACGATTAAAATCTATGGAATCTTTTTTCTTTTCTTCTTTTCTAATAATAAAGAAATCTTTTAAAAAAGAATCTATGATTTCCAAGTCGCATAAAAATGGACATATAATTCTAATGCCCAATCTATCTTTCACATCATCATATTCATAACATTTTTCTCTCTGTTTTTTCTGAATTTTCTTTATCAGGCTATGAATTTCCTTAGTCCGATACGTTATCTCAGGATGTAATTCTTTTTTAAATATTTCCTGTTTCAAATATACAACGACATCCTGCCCTAATTTTTCCAATTGAGGTTTCTCCTCTCTCCATCGTTGCACTATTTGACTGGTATCCACCATTATTTAACTTTCCTTATTTTAGATTTAATTTCAGCCTTACATTCTCCGGTTTTTTCATCATTTGTAAATAATACTTTATCCTCAAATGTTCCATTTCCCCCCAATAGAGATACGCCATTTTCAAATTCTATTAAAATTTTATTAATATAAGTTTTTATTAAAGCATCGTCTTTAGCATACGCAGTAAGCTCGAACTTCTTTGTTTGCAAAAATTCCCGATAGCCGTTTTTATGCTCTGTATCTATCATGTAATCATTAGCAAACTCTATCGGATTAATAATCGACTGATTCTTTTGTAAATAAGAATTTAAATCTTGAGTATATTTTGAACGTAGCAAGGAATCTGGAATTGTATTTATATATTCTTTTGTTAAATCATAAAAATTTTTTGTTGCTATTTTTGGATCCATATACGGAACACATCCCATGAAGTTCAAGAAAAAAGTATCTGTTCCATTTTTATTTTTAATATTGATTTGATAATCCATTAAATGACCGTCATAATCGATTTCAAAATTAGAACGAACCGTAAATAGCGCTACCTTAAAAACTTTTGTTTTTCTTGTCAGCATCAAATCTTTTACTTCCTCTACGTTAAATGTTTTGCTATTTGAATCCAATATTAACTGAGCACCGTTGTCTCTTTCGAGTTTTAATATTACACATACAGGAAAATCAGAAATATTTCCTTTCAATATAAGAAGTATTCCAGCAGCATTATTTCCCTGTTGTATATCATAAAGATTCCTTGCAATTTCTTTAGACTTTTCTATAAAGTCTACATCGGAATTCAGGATGGAAATTACACAAGCTGGCACAGATGGAATGAGCGTATTTTTAAAACAAACTTTAAATGCCTGATCACTTATCAAAGCTGCTTTTATTTTATCTTGAAAAAAAGTTCTCAATCCATCTGTTATAGTACTTTCATTTTCACTATAATAAGGACTTCCTATTTCATTCTTCCGGTGCTTTGGAATATCATGGATAATCAATTTATCAATGACCAACAACGAATAATCAATTCTTCTCATATTATTATCTGTCACAATTAAAATAATTTAGATTAATCCAAGATGATAGATTAATATTTTCGTATACTGGTATAAATAGTTGAAAATGTCAATAAGAAAGCGGATTTTATCAGATCTTGGAGCTCTGCATCAAATTTGCTGGTAAAAGGCTTGTCGAAGTTTTAGGAAGAGATAAGGGATATTGAATAACCCGCAGGTTTTACTCTGAATCCTTGAAATGGAAGCATTCGCTGCCTCAATTCTCCCACTGGTAATCCTGTATTTGAGAAAATTGACCACTTCATTGAAGTTTTTGGAAAGACTCTTCGCAAAACGTTTGAGAGGATTGCTCGCGCTTTCTGCCGTCATCTAAGCCAATCAATCAGACGCCATGTTCCCCTCATTAACATCCCTGGCCTTGCAGACCTCGCGAAATTGCTCCCTGAGCACATAGGCATCCCCAATCTTCCCGTTGGCAGACAAGAATTTTCAAGACATTGCCGGGATGCATTCTCTCTTTCTCGCAACAACAGTTTATCTGACTTCCGTGAGGGGAGTGGAAATTTCCTCTTCCGTCAGGTAGCAGCCGGGATCAGACCCGTACCAGTGCCCGTTGGCAAACGCGGCACGCGTGCGGAAGCCGCCGCCGCACAGGGAAAAGTGCACGCAGCGGCCGCAGCGGCCTTCAATTTTTTTCTGCCGTTCCAGGGGATCGTCGGACCCGCGCAGTTCAGGCAGCATCTCCGCCGCGGCGCCCGCCTTGGCGTCCCACAGATCGGAAAACAGGTTGGCCTTCACATTGCCCAGCGTGACGGACTGCCAGAACTGGTCCGGATGCACCACTCCCTGTGTATCAATGTTGGCAATGCCGCGGCCGGAGCTGTTCGCCCCGCCGCCGTTCCACTGGAGCAGGTTCAGCGTATCCTTGGCCAGCGGAGAACCTTCCCGGAGCTGGCGCAGCAGCAGGTAAATGCCGTCCGCGGGCTGGGTGACGGTCAGCACTTCACGGTTCTTCCCTTCCGCCTTCCATTGCTCCACGCGGGCAATCAGGGTATCCATGGCATGGCGCGCCTCTTCCTGCGTCAGGGTCTGCACCTCCACGCCGCGGCCCGTGGGGACCAGATGATAGAAACAGACGCGCTGGATGTCATTGGCGTCAATGAAGTCCAGAATCTGTTCCATGCACTGCACGTTGTTGCGGGTCAGCGTCAGGCGCAGGCCCGTCTTCTGCCCCACTTCACTGCAGAGCTTGAAACCGCGTACCGCCTGTTCAAAGGAGCCTTCCACTCCGCGGAACTTGTCATGAACGGCGCCGATGCCGTCCAGGGAAATGCCCACGTACGCCACGCCCAGTTCCTTGAACCGCGCGGCGGCTTCCGGCGTAATGCGGGTGCCGTTCGTGGAGATGGTCACTTTCAGCCCCTTCCCGGTGGCGCGTTCCAGCAGCTCCATGAAGCGCGGATGCACCAGCGGCTCCCCGCCGGAGAACAGCAGGGCGTTCACCTTGTAGTCCGCCAGATCGTCAATGACCGCGCAGCACTGGTCCCAATCCAGCTCCCCTTCAAATTTCCGGGCGGAGGCGTCCGCATAGCAATGCACGCACTTGAGGTTGCAGGTGCGCGTGATGTTCCAGACCACAATGGGCTTGCGGACGCGGGACGAAGCCGGGGCGCAGGATTCCACGGCGCCTCCCGCAGAGCGGCCGTGCCCGTGGCCCTGCCCGTATCTTAAATGGTCCGCGGGCTGTTCCGCCCCTGTCCAAAGTCTGGTAATATTAATCATGGTGTTGTGAAAGCCTGGGCTGGTAGAGGCAGAGGTTGTCTTCCGCCATCATATCTCCGTAAACGGCATAGGCGCGGGAACGGGAGCCGCCGCAAACGGTGCGGTACTCGCACCGGCCGCATTTGCCTTCCAGTGCATTGTCATCCCGGAGTTTGAGGAAAAGGGGGTGCCTGCGGTAAATTTCCCCCGGATCATCCGTCCGCACGTTTCCCGCCGTGATTGGCAGGAATCCGGAAGGCTGGATTTCCCCGGTATGGGAGATGAACATGATGCCCTTGCCGTCCCGGGTGGGAATGGCGCGGCGCGCGGGCTTGCTCCCCTGCGCGCGGGCTTCCTGAAGCGCCACGCGGCGGTAATGGTGCCCTTCCGTGGTCTTGACGCCGAAGGGGACTTCACGGCTTACCTTGCTGAGTTTTTCCCAGACGGCCTCCACTTCTTCCGCCGTGGGCATTTCATCCATGGCGGCCCGGCCCGTAGGCACCAGCAGGAACACGCTCCACATGCCCGGCTCCATCTTCTTCATCAGCTCCACAAAGTCATCAAACTCGCCCAGGGTGCTCTTGGTGATGGTGGTGTTGATTTGCAGGTGCATGCCCGCTTCCTTCGCCATTTCCGCCGCGCGCAGGGTCCGCTCATACGTGTGGGGGACGCCGCGGAAGGCGTCATGGGTGGCCTCATGCGCACCGTCCAGGCTCAGGGACATGCTTTGAACCCCGGCCTCTTTCAAGGCATGGAAGTCCGTATGCAGCAGCCGGGCTGTAGCGGCGGGGCTCAACGCTACGTGCAGCCCCTTGCCGGCGGCCGCGCGGATCAATTCCAGAATATCCGGCCTCATGACGGGGTCCCCGCCCGTCAGCACCAGCATGGGAGGGCGCAGCTCCGCCAATTGGTCAATCAGGCGCAGGGCTTCCTCATGGGTCAGTTCATCAGGGTGGGGCCGCGGCTGGGCCACGGCGCGGCAATGCTTGCACGCCAGCGCGCAAGCACGCGTCACTTCCCAGAAAACCAGAAAGGGGCGTTCATTGAGATCTGTTTCACTAAAAATCGGTCGCATTCCTCAGGACAGTCACTTTAGAACAATTATAATTTTTGACCAGTCCAAAAGAGGGGCATTCCCCCAAAAAGTTCACTTGGCCGCCTCTTCACGGATTTTCTGAACTTCCTTGGGCAGGTCGGAAAGGGAATTCAGGGCCTCCTTCAAATTCTTGGAGGCATCCGGAGAAAGCATGATGGCCGTCACATGCTTGACGATGGGCTGCATCATTTCCACAAGCTGCTGCTGCACTCCCGTCAGCTTGGCCTGCTGGTTGCGGGTGAGGGGCGGCAGGGCGGCCTGTTTCTTGGCGATGTCCAGCAGGGCGGTCCGGTAATGCCCTATCTGGTCTACGGCGGCCTTGCTGGTTTCCTCATCCTTCACCCTGGAAAGGGAATCATCCAGCTTTTTGACTTCATCCACGGTTTTTGCCAGCAGGGTTTCATGCGTGTTGCCCTCCGCATCCTTCGGGAACGGCTCCGCCTGCGCGGCCTTGTCCTGGGAAGCCTGCGCCAGTTCCGTCTGCACGGACTGCAAATCCATCAGGGCCTTCTGCAAGTCGGGCGTGAGCAGCCCTTCCTTTTTCAAGCGCGCAAGGGATTTCACCAATTCCCCGGAAATTTTCTGCACTTCCGTCATCTGGGCGGAAATCTGCGCCTGCTCCTGGGGCGTGGCGCCGGGCAGTTCCAACTGCCTTTTTCCGAGGTCCACCAGTTTTTCACGCACCTTTTTAACCGTTTTCACGGCATCCGCCGCTCCGGGGTCGTCCGTCACCTTGTCCAGCGCCGCCGTGATTTCATGCATGCTGGCAACGCTCTCCTTGGTCAGGGAAAGATGGGTGTCCTGGGCAAATGCGGGGGCCGTCATGCAGACGGCAGCGCCCAGGCCGATGAAAGCAACTGTTTTATTCATGATGGGAAAGCCTTTCCGTGCTGAGAAGATACTTCTTCTCCATTTTTCCGTCAATCTTGACGGCCGTCACAACAAGACAAACCTTCCTGACCCCTCTTCCACAAGCCGTCGGCGCCTCCGGAAAAAGCATTTTACCAGATTGCAAAGCCCCGCTTCAAGTTCGGAGCATGAGCGCTATCATCCCATTTCAATCACCGATTAGTATTAATATGGATTATTTAACCATCAGCGATCTCGTGGGTTTTAGCACAAGTACCAGCCATTTGGGACAATTTTGCGACCGCATGGCTACTTTATTACAGAACCCTGTCAGGAAAAATGTTTACCCCTGGAATTTAAACGGGGGCTGGGAAGGGTGGTTCCAAGTGGAATTCGCCTCCTATCTGAGCAGTTTTAACATTGCTTATCACCGGGAAACCGAGGTAGCTCCAAATGCCGAAGCAAGTTCTTATTTCATCCCTGATTTCTTTTTAGAGAACCGGGGTTATCAGAGCTGCATTGAAATCAAATGCTGGAGACCTGCTTCCGATGCAGACTCCTTTTTCCAGGAACTGGAGGAAGATCTTAGTAAGCTCAAGGGAAATAACGTCCATAATTGGCTCATCATAGCCGTTGCCCCGGCGCCAGTGATTGCTCGATGGGATCCGATAGGTTCATTTCCTCTCCCGGGAAATATGAGACTTTGTTATTGGTGGGATTAACAGAAATTGCCTGGGACATGAAAAAGGGCTGTCTGCTTCATTGCGGACAGCCCTTTTGAAATTTATCAGTCAGCAGATTCCGATTTAGTCGCGCTGCTGACGGGAGTACTTGTAATAGCTCTGGAAGCTGAGTTCCGCAGGGAATTCGCTCAGGCCGCCATTGGGATTGTATTCTTTAAGGCCGCTCATGCCGCAACGTCCCTGATAGGGGGGCTTGTACGTGCACTTGTAAGTGGGGGCCCAAAACGTGACCAGCTCATAAATGCCATAGCCCATACGTTCAAGCATGGTGGCGGTGCCATCAACAATGCCCACGGAAAAACCGGCATAGTCGCCTTCGCGGCTCGTCCAGTTGATCACTCCAAGAGGAATTTCCTCAACGGAATAAATGAGGTTGGCGATGGCGCGGCCCAGCTTGCGGGTGGGGGTGTATTCGGAAGCGGGAGGAGCCTGAATGTCCGCACTGGCGACACCGATGGCGCCGGCGGCAAAAAGAGCTGAGATGATGGCACGTTTCATACTGATTGTTTATATAGTACAATTTGTCGAGGAAAAGCAACTCAAAAAAACAAAAAATCAATCTAATTCCGGTCGCGGGTCCCGCGTCATGAGCTCCACAAGCGCTTCCATGGGCGGCTTGGATTCATAAAGAACGGAATACACGGCGTCTATCAGGGGCGTCCTCACCCCCAGCTTCCGCGCAATTTCATAGACGGAAAGCGTATTGGGCACCCCTTCCGCCACCATGCCCAGGGTATCCAGGATTTCCTGGAGGCTTTTCCCTTCCGCCAGCCTCCGCCCCACCGTCTGGTTGCGGGAGTGGCGGGAATAGCAGGTGACAATGAGATCGCCCACGCCGGAGAGGCCCATGAAGGTTTCCCTGCGGCCTCCGCTGGCTACGCCGATGCGCGTCATTTCCGCCAGGCCGCGGGTCAGCAGGGCGGCCTGGGCGTTATCCCCCAGCTTCAGCCCCTCGCACAGTCCGGCGCCGATGGCGAAGACGTTCTTGATGGTTCCCCCCAGCTGCATCCCGATGATGTCCGTGGCGGAGTATACGCGGAAGGTTTTGGAAACGAAAATTTGCTGCACCCAGTCCGCATACTTGGGGTTCTCAAAACCGATCAGGGAGGCGGACGGAAGACCCAGGCAGATGTCTTCCGCATGGTTGGGGCCGGAAAGCACGCCTATGGGATTGGAGGGCAGATATTCCTGAAGGATTTCCGTCATTCTTTTATGGGTGCCCTGTTCAATGCCCTTGGTGCAGGAGACGATGACGGCGTCCGGCCGCACCGGCAGGCCGCGCAGCCGCTGCGCCACGGAACGCATGGCTACGGAAGGCACCACCACTACGATGAGTTCCGCATCCTTCACCTGGTCCAGATCGCATGTGGGGTGGATGTTGGGAGCCAGGGGCGCGGCCGTCTCGGACAGGACCGGGCTGCGCCTCGTTTCCGCAAGCTGCCGGGCCTGCGCTTCTTCCGGCGTCCACAGGACGACTTCACATTCCCGGGTGGCCAGAACCATGGACAGGGCCGTACCCCAGGAACCGGCGCCAATGACTGCTATTTTATGTAACCGATTCATCATGTTACTTGGACTTTTTGGAATAGAAGGAGTGCTCCGTTCCGTTGAGAAGCCTCACGATATTGGAACGGTGCTTGAGAATGACCAGCGCCCCCACCACCGTGAAAAAGGCAACGTAAAGTATCTGGGGAGAAACGGCCCCATCCCGGCAAAGCGGATAGAACCACCATCCGGCGGCGATCATCGCCACGGCGGCCACCAGGCTGGCCAGCGACACGATGCCGGAGATTACCATGAATACCAGCCACGCGCCCAGGGCCACGCAGGCCACCACCGGATTAAGGGCAAATAAGACGCCCGCCGTTGTCGCCACGCCCTTTCCTCCCTTGAACCCAAGAAAACAGGTATAGGTATGGCCGAGCACCACGGCGAAACAGACGAGGACGACCACGGCGTTGAAGTCCCACCCGCCCGCATCCCCCGTCAGGAACGGCAGCCAGTTCAGGGCGCCGAACACGGGCACGAATCCCTTCAAAAAGTCCAGGATGAAAACGGAGAGGCCCCACTTCCAGCCCAGCACGCGCCATGCATTGGTAGCGCCTATGTTGCAGGACCCCTGCTGCCTCAGGTCAAGACCCCTGACCCTGCCGGCAAGGTAGCCGAACGGAACCGCTCCAACCAGGTAGGAGGCTGCAATATAGAGAACTATCCAGGCAATCATGTCGTGCGGAGGGTATTCTACCCCCCAGCCAGTCAAATGACAATGGGGAAATCATCTCCCGCACAGTTCTTCCCGGCTCCGGCATGCTCCGGAAGTGCCGTCTTTATTTACCTTCAGTCCCCGGCTTCCGCATTACGGCGGCCCAGACGGAGGCATTGTCCTGCTGGGGCTCCAGCATGTCCTTCACCTGCTCCATGATGGTTGCCGCCAGCTCCCGGCTGGAACAGTCACGGGCTTTCTGAAGGGCCAGGAAGGAAGGCTCCCTCAGCAGCTCGCACCAGACCTGCAGGCCGTCCGAACAGGCCAGCACCGCATCCCCGGGGTGCAGGAGCAGGGGAACGGCGCTGATGTCCACCAGTTCCATGGGGCCGCCCATGACGGCGGAACGGAGCACGCAGCGCTGGCGCAGGGCGCCCTGGAGGGACATTTCCCCCTTCCGGTAAAGGCAATCCGCAATCGGCCTCATGGAGTGGTCTTCATTCAGGCGGTCCATGCGGAAGCTGTCCGCTCCGCTCCACAGGTAGAGGGGGGAGTCCCCCACGCTGATCCACCACAGGGAATGGCCGCGGATGAAGACGGCCAGCAGGGTGGTTCCGGATTCCTCCGGTTCCTTCTGGATGGAGGCCAGCGCACGGTTGGCGGCATGCAGGGCGTCCGTCAGCCGTTCCGGAATATCCTCCACCATGCTTTCTGCAAAAGCCCGGGCAAATTCCTCCGCCACCACGCAGGAAGCGCAGTCCCCGCGGAGATGGCCCCCCATGCCGTCGCACACAATCCCCAGCATCCCGCCGGCGGCGGGAAGGCTTTTAACCACGTCTTCCTGCTCACGGCGTTTGCCGATCCATTGGGCGGAAGCGCAGTCCAGGGTATCCGGGGTGCGGGGAGCCATGCGGCCAGGGGAGGGTAATTAACTGTCTTTGCGCTTCAGTTGCGGGAACAGCAGGACGTCTCGGATGGAGGAGGCGCCCGTCAGCATCATGATGACGCGGTCAATGCCGATGCCGATGCCGCCTGCGGAAGGCATGCCGTATTCCAGCGTTTCAATGAAGTCGTAATCCACGCGCTGGGTTTCTCCGGCGGCCTGGTGTTCCAGGCGTTCCTTCTGCACGTCCGGATCGTTCAGTTCCGAGTAACCGGGGGAAATTTCCTGCCCGTTGATCACCAGTTCATAAACGTCCACCACGTCCGGGTTTTCCCGGTTCAGCTTGGCGAGGGGAACCAAGTCCTTGGCCACGTGAGTGACAAAGCAGGGGTTCATGGTCTTTTCCTCCACCAGCTTTTCATAAACCTGCTGGGAGACGTCCACATCCTTCATATCCGGGCTGATTTCCACGTCCAGCTCTTCACAGCGGGCGCGGCGTTCTTCCGGAGAAATGTCAAACCAGTCCTGCCCGGCCACGCCGCGGATCAGGTCCTGATAGTCGGCGCGCTTCCAGGGGCGGGTGAGGTCGATCGTGTAGAGCACGTTGCCTTCCGCGTCCTTGTGGTCAATCTGGAGGCCACCGCAGAATTTTTCCGCCAGATGGCAGATGAGTTCTTCCACCATGTTCGCCATGGTTTCAAAATCCCCGCAGGCGCAGTAGGCCTCCAGCATCGTGAATTCCGGGTTGTGGCGGCGGTCGATGCCTTCATTGCGGAAGCTGCGGTTGAGTTCAAAAATCTTGGTGAAGCCGCCCACCATCAGGCGCTTGAGGAAGAGTTCCGGAGCAATGCGGAGCGTCAGCGGCATGTCCAGCGCGTTATGGTAGGTTTCAAACGGCTTGGCGGCCGCGCCCCCGGCCACGTCCTGAAGCATGGGGGTTTCCACTTCCAGATAGCCGCGGTCCTGGAGAAAGCGGCGCATCTCCGCAATCATGAGGGAGCGCGTGACGAACAGGGCCGCGCTTTCCTCATTGGCAATGAGGTCCAGATGACGCTTGCGGTACGTAACTTCCTTGTCCGCCAGGCCATGCCACTTGTCCGGCAGCGGGCGCAGGCTCTTGGAAAGAATGGTCAGGCCGGAAACCTTCACGGTGGGTTCCCCGGTGCGGGTCAGGAACGTAGTTCCCTTAATGCCGATCCAGTCCCCGCGGTCCAGAAGCTTCCACAGCTTCCAGGTGGTTTCATCCACTTCATTCTTGTGCAGGAACCCCTGGATTTTGCCGCGCACGTCCCCGATGACGAAAAACTGGGATTTGCCCATGTCTCGAATGGCCAGCAGGCGGCCGGCCACAGCCTCCTGTTTGTCTTCCTTGAAATCGGCTTTCAATCCGGCGGGGGTGTTGGTCACGTCAAATCTTGCGCCGTAGGGGTCGATTCCCAGCTCACGGATCTTGGCGAGCTTGTCGCGGCGCACGGCAATGAGTTCGGATTCCGTCGTATTCGGATGTGCCTGCTGTTGTTCGGACATAGTGCGGGGATTTTAAAGGCTTGCCTCCGTTTTGGCTAGTGCATTGTCAGGCAGGGGAACATTTTTGGCCGGAAGCTTTGAAGCGGGATGCATTCGCCTCCCCTTTCCGGGGCATCGGGGCGGATGCCCGCCAACACCCCCTCCGGACGGCGCCGGGAGAACCACGCAAGGGACGATATTCAAGGGATTTGGAGGGAAACTGGTCTTATTATTAAAAAACAGTCAACAAAACCCCGCATACGCATAATTGCTTTTACCTTTGGCGCCAGACATGTTATAACTACCTCCGTTAAGGCGCACCTTATTTATCAATTATATACTATCCGTGCAGACTTATGAGTGATCAGACAACCGTAACTTACAGCACGATTGACGCTAACGAAGCCGTAGCCTCCGTAGCCTATCGTTTTTCTGAAGTCATTGCCATTTACCCCATTACACCGTCCTCTCCCATGGGTGAATCAGCTGAAAGCTGGTCCGCTGTGAACCGGAAGAACCTGTGGGGCACCGTTCCTTCCGTGGTGGAAATGCAGAGTGAAGGCGGCGCCGCAGGCGCAGTCCACGGCGCTCTCCAGACCGGAGCCATGGCAACCACCTTCACCGCATCCCAGGGCCTCCTGCTGATGATCCCGAACATGTTCAAGATCGCAGGGGAACTGACTCCGGCCGTGTTCCATGTGGCCGCCCGCTCCCTGGCCTACCAGGGCCTCTCCATTTTCGGCGACCACAGCGACGTGATGAGCGCCCGCTCCTGCGGCTGGGCCATGCTGTGCGGCTCCTCCACGCAGGAGGCCGCGGACTTTGCCGCCATTTCCCATGCCGCTACGCTGGAATCCCGCGTTCCGTTCATGAACTTCTTTGACGGCTTCCGCACGTCCCATGAAATCGGCAAGATTGCAGACATCACGGACGATACGCTGAACGGCATGATCAAGCAGGAATGGGTGGACTCCTTCCGCGAACGCGCCCTGACGCCTGACGCTCCCGTGCTGCGCGGCACCGCCCAGAACCCGGACGTTTACTTCCAGGGCCGTGAAACGGTCAACCAGTTCTATGAAGCCACCCCCGCCATCGTGCAGAAGGCCATGGACAGGTTTGCGGACCTCACGGGCCGTTCCTACCATCTGGTGGACTACTCCGGCGCCCCGGACGCTGAACGCGTGATCATCCTGATGGGTTCCGGCGCTGAAGCCGTGGAAGAAACGGTGGAAGCCATGATTGCCCGTGAAAACGCCAAGGTGGGCGTGCTCAAGGTGCGCCTGTTCCGCCCCTTCCCCGCCGCGGAACTGATCAAGGCCCTTCCCTCCACGGTCAGGAAGATCGCCGTGCTGGACCGCACCAAGGAACCCGGCTCCCAGGGTGAACCGCTCCATCAGGACGTCATCCAGGCCCTCTTTGACGCCCAGGGCTCCGGCACGCTTTCCTTCACCAACGGCATGCCCAAGGTGGTAGGCGGCCGCTACGGCCTCTCCTCCAAGGAATTCACTCCCGCCATGGTCAAGGGCATCTATGACAGCCTGGAACAGGACGCTCCCAAGAATCACTTCACCATCGGCATCAACGACGACGTGCTGGGCACCAGCATCCCGTACGATGAAGATTATTCCACGGAAGCGGACGACGTGACGCGCGCCATGTTCTTCGGCCTCGGTTCCGACGGCACCGTGGGCGCCAACAAGGACGCCATCAAGATCATCGGCCAGCACACGGACCTGTATGTGCAGGGCTACTTCGTGTACGACTCCAAGAAGGCCGGTTCCTCCACCATCTCCCACCTGCGCTTCGGCCCGCGCCCGATCAAGTCCACGTACCTGATCACCAAGGCCAACTTCCTGGCGCTGCACCAGCCCACGCTGCTGAACCTGTTTGACTTCCTGAAGAACGCCGCCAACGGCGCCACCTTCCTGATGAACAGCCCGCACCCCGCGGACAAGCTGTGGGACACGCTGCCCGCACGCATGCAGCAGCAGATTCTGGACAAGAACCTCAAGCTTTATACGATTGACGCCTTCTCCGTGGCCCGCAAGACGGGCATGGGCGGCCGCATCAACATGATCATGCAGACCTGCTTCTTCAAGCTGGCCGGCGTGATTCCCGCTGACGAAGCCATCGGCTACATCAAGAAGGCCATTGCCAAGACCTACGCCAAGAAGGGCCAGGAAGTGGTGGACAAGAACATCGCCGCCGTGGACGCCACGCTGGAAAACCTCCACCAGGTGGACACCACCGGCAAGACCATCACCGGCCATGCCATTCCGCCCGTCATGTCCGCTGACGCTCCGGATTACGTCCAGAACGTCCTCGGCAAGATGATGTGCGGTGAAGGGGACAGCATCCCCGTCAGCCAGATGCCTGTGGACGGCACGTTCCCGAACGGCACTTCCCAGTATGAAAAGCGCAACCTGGCGCTGGACCTGCCGGAATGGGATCCCGCCATCTGCATCCAGTGCGGCAAGTGCACGGCCGTTTGCCCGCACGCCGCCATCCGCAGCAAATTCTTTGCCCCGGACGCCCTCTCCAGCGCGCCCGCAAGCTTTGAGTCCCTGGATGCCAAGCATCCGGACTGGAAGGGTGAAAAATTCGTTATCCAGGTCTCCCCGAACGACTGCACGGGCTGCACGCTCTGCTCCGACGTCTGCCCGGCCAAGAGCAAGACGGACCCGACCCACAAGGCCCTGACCATGGTTCCCGCCGAGAAGATTCATGACAAGGAGGAAGCCAACTGGGACTTCTTTATGAGCCTTCCGGACGTGGACCGCACCAAGGTGAAGACGGACAACATCCGTTCCATGCAGGTGCTGCGCCCGCTGTTCGAATTCTCCGGCGCCTGCGCCGGCTGCGGTGAAACCCCGTACGTGAAGATGCTCTCCCAGCTCTTCGGCAACCGCCTGGTGGTCGCCAACGCCACGGGCTGCTCCTCCATCTACGGCGGCAACCTGCCCACCACCCCGTGGTCCCATGATGCGGAAGGACGCGGACCGGCCTGGTCCAACTCCCTCTTTGAAGACAACGCCGAATTCGGCCTTGGCTTCCGCGTCTCCCTGGACAAGCAGATGGAACACGCCATCGAACTTCTCCGCGATGCCGCCGGAATCGTGGGCCAGGAGCTGGTTGACCAGATCCTGACCAACCCGCAGAAGGATGAAGCGGACATTGAGCAGCAGCGTGAAAACGTTGCCGAACTCAAGAAGAGAATCACCGGCAAGCCGGAGTGCGCACGCCTCCTGACCATGGCGGACAAGCTCGTCCGCAAGAGCGTCTGGATTCTTGGCGGCGACGGCTGGGCCTACGACATCGGCTACGGCGGCCTGGACCACATCCTTGCCAGCGGCAAGAACGTGAAGGTGCTGGTCATGGATACGGAAGTGTACTCCAACACCGGCGGCCAGTGCTCCAAGTCCACCCCGCGCGCTGCCGTGGCCAAGTTCGCCACAACCGGCAAGCCCGGCGTGAAGAAGGACCTGGGCCTCATGGCTATGACCTACGGCAATGTGTACGTGGCCTCCGTCGCCCTCGGCGCGAAGGACGAGCACACGCTGAAGGCCTTCGTGGAAGCGGAAGCTTATGACGGTCCCGCCATTATCATCGCCTACTCCCACTGCATTTCCCACGGCATCAACATGGCCAAGGGTCTGCAGCAGCAGAAGGCATGGGTGGATACCGGCCGCATCCTGCTCTACCGCTACAATCCGGATCTGGCCCTCCAGGGCAAGAGCCCGCTGATCGTGGAAGGCAAGGGACCGAAGGGCGACCTGCGCGACGTGCTGCTCAGCGAAAACCGCTTCAAGCTTCTGGCCAAGACCAACAAGGAAGGCTTTGAAAAACTCCTTGAAGAAGCCCAGAAGGACGTCTGGCACCGCTGGAACCTGTACCAGAGCATTGCCAACATGGGCGCCGACAAGCCCGCGGAATAAGGCGTACAGCCGCTGAATTTCAACGCCCCTGCACGGTTCGTCCGGCAGGGGCGTTTTTATTCATTCAACAGGGATGGAAGGCCGCCCTGCACGCACCGGATACGAGCGCCTTCCACGCAGGTTCACGGAACCCTTTTCTTCCACAGCTTCAATCCCCGCGGCATGCCCGGCTACAAGGCCCGCGCAGGCCGCCAGGCACCCCAGCGCGTCCATCCACAGCCACCCGTCCCTCCACTCCCGGAACAGCAGCAGGTGCACCGCCTGCCCCACGGTAACAGCCGCGAGAACCCATACCCAAAAGTACCCGAAGCTCCATGACCCGCGGAACAGCAGAAACCTTTTCAGGGAAGGTTTTTCGCATCTGCTGCCTTTCCACGGATTCCCGCACTGGAGGAAAATCATCACCAGCTGGAAACAGAAGCACCCCGCAAACAGCAGGGAATCCATGATCAAATACCCCTTCGCGGAAAAGCAATGAGCCGTGTCCGGCTCCATCCCGGGAACGATGGACGACAACAAAAACAACGCAAGCAAAACAATATTTCCGTACATGGGATTTGTCTGAATATATCAAGTATAGGTACGGATTTTCCTCCCGACAAGGAATAAACCAACCCCCTCATGCTATCCGCCGGGAAGAAAAACGGTCTCAGGCATCCCCTTCCGCTGGCACGGCATGCAGGCAGGCCGCAACAGGAAAAAAACCGGGAGCAGCCCCCCGGAACAGGGATGCTGCCCAGGATTCCCGGAAATGGTACACACCGGAGGAAGAACATACCATTCTGGATACCGTATCCGGGAAGTTCATCACATCGGCATGAAGCGGGTACCGACATCCAGATAGACCAGCTTATCCGCAGCGGATAACGTGCGCTCTCTCCGGACTATCGTATCCCCTTCTTTCAGATTCTTTTCACCCTCCGGAGTACGCACGGCGGCATGGCCCCTGATGATGTAAAATACTTCTTCATTTACTTCATGATAACGGTGGCCGCAGGCAAACTGCACCGGTTGCACTGCCACGAACCCGGGCGCGCATTTGCGCTTCATGGAAGAAAATGGCCTGCTTACGTGGAAAGTGCATGCGGAAGTACCTCTTAACTCTGTGCGCGGAATGTACCCATTCTGGCCCCATGTCCCCGCTGGGGAAAGCCTATCAGCAAATAAACACGCCAAGCCCGCAGATCAAGGACATTCCTATTTTACGGTTCTCCCCCGCCCATGGGACTGCCTGGCGGCGTTTTATCATCTTTCAATGCGGTTTCAGCCGGAGATTGGAATAAGGGACAATTTTTTACCCCTTGGGGATTCTTCACGTTAAGAAGCGCATCCATAGCCTGCACGGCTTCTTTCTGATTCCATTTCCGGGATTGCTCAAGGGCAGGACCGGAAATTTTCCTCCATTCTTTTTCCGCCTCTTTTAAAGAAACCGCCTTAAAACATTTCCACTGGGGAGCATCCCGTGTAAGAAGTTCAAAGAGGGACACAACCCAAACCGTTTCAGAGGGCATGTCCTCTGCCAATTTTTCCTGTTCAGGTGATGCAGGCGATTTTGCCTTTTCTTTTACTATTGTTTCAAACGGGTCTTCACCCTCGGTTTCCTGGGAAAGAGGCACCCGGCGGCTGCCTGGGGAAAGGGAGCATGTTTCCTTAATGACGCCCGTATTTACATAAACGCTTTCCGTCTGCTCCATGCCGCTTTTCCAGCGGGTTCCGTCCTTGGGATCGGCCTCTTCACAACCGCTCCATTCCACTACCCTGCCATACTGTTCCGTCAGTTCCCATTGCTTCCATCCATAGGTAAAGCGATACCTGTTAACATACCTGTCAGGACAAAAATAATAAGCTTCTTCACCACGAAAAACACTACCGATTTTCTTCCCGTGCAGGCAAAAGGAAGGAACCGTATAAAGATAAGAGTTATCCGCATTGCAGATAAACCTTACATGTTCATCCTGCGGGGGAGGAGTTCCAGCTATTTCAGGGTTCCGGTACAGGAAAATTCTTTCTTTTCCATGGTCTCCCACAAGATCAATTTCCTGCATAAAAACAAGGCCGCCGTTGGGGCCGTCTGAATTCTTTAATGCAGGATTCCAGCCCGTCCATGATTCAATAAGATCGCCCTGTCCGGAAACCTGTTTGCGAATATTCCACTGGAGAAAAGAAGGAAGCTGGGAAAAATGAAGGGAAAAAACAGGCGGCTGCTCTGCCGCCTTTAACAAGGCGGCAGAGCAGCATAAAAAGCATAATCCTGTGATTAAAGCATTCATTCTAAATTTGATTTACCCTGGACAGAACCCTGTCCACATAATCAAAATTATTGCTATTATATCTGGAAATGCACCATTGTCTAGAAGTATTCATCCAGGCGCAGTAGTGGCCGCTTTTTCCGGGATCATAAAGAAAACCGGGGGAGCGCACCTTGGTGCCGGGTTCGTTAATCTGCCGGGAACATTTGGAAGCTCCGTTATATGCCTTAAGCGTGCAAAGCTGGGCGATGGTACAGTCCGTTCCTTCCGCAAATGAATAATCATACGGAACCCCCTGGCCTGGATTGGTATCGGCCGCACGATAAACCGGGAGAGCACTTTCAGGCGCTTCCGCCTGCTGCTGCCGGAGTTGACGGAGCATCCACCTGTGCGCCTCATTGTATTTGACAAGGATGATTTGAAGGGCTGCCTGAATGTTTTTCTGCCAGTTCCATATTTGCTCCCTTGGGATGGCGGTATATATGCCGTCTCCCCCTGCCGTTCCCGTCACTTGAAAAATGCCGTAACCGCCGGCGCCGGCGGTATCTTGGCTATGAAGCGGAATTCCTTCCGCCCCGGGTTCCCTCCGGTAATTGCCGCCTCCGGCTAAAAATTGATTGTACAAGGATGACGGGGCATTACTCCAGGAGAAGGGGTAATAAACCGCCTCGCCGCCATATCCAAATGATTCGCTTTTGCCTACGGCGGGAAGACACCATTCCATGGAGGCCAAAGTATCCGGATACATTTGCAGCACGTAGGACTGAATATACCGGGTGCACATTTGATCGTCCGGATTCTGCCCTCCGATGCGGAAACGATAGATATCCGCGCCTGTATAGGAGGAGTGGCCGTTTTTGGATTTAATTTCAAATTCCAGACTGGCATTTCCTCCAAAAAAGCCTTCATTCACCTCTTCAAGCCAAACCGCATCCTCCGCAATATTCCATAAGGACACTGGCTGTTCTTTCCAATTTTCCGGAATGGAAGGGATATGTACTGTATCTTTATCCAAAACGGCCCGGTTGCGATCCCGGGTTCCGGCAGGAGCATCTGCATATTGGATCGCCGGGCGGCTGTAGCTTACCGTCAGCCTAGTTTTCCAGGAAAAACGCCCGGCATCCAATCCTTTTATTTCAAAATGCAAACAGGGCATTCTAGGACTGCTTTCCTGGCCGGAACCTGTCTCTGCATAATCAATCCATGCAATCGTGTCAGTATTCCTGCCGTCCACATATCCCAGCGTATCGGAATGATCATCTTCCTGCGGTACGACCAATCTTTCCGATACTCCAAACAGCGGAGCCGGAAAAGCCTTCAAGGTGACGGGATGAATATCCACTTCCGTAATGAGAGTTCCAAAAGTTCCGCCCTCCTCACATTCCATGGAGAGCCATATGTCCTCCCTTCCCGTATTGAATTCCTGGGAACGCTTGAGGCGCATCAGCAAGCATCTGTCTCTCCATTCCCCCGGGATAATTTCACCCTCCTTGACATTCAATGAGGCGATTACTTCTCCGGTATTCTGCGACGGGTCCCCCAGCGTGACTTTAACATGGTAACTATTGTTAACCTTGTTGCCATCATCACCGCGCCTGCCCCGGTCCTTCCACGAAATTACATAAAATCCCGCGGCGTAATCCGGAGTGTCAAACGAATCCCTGTCTTCAAAGAACATGATCCTTTGTTTGATGCCTCCGGAAGTTTTGTCAGAATCCAGCTCTGCACATGTAATATGATCACTTTCTACGGACCAGTATTCTATTTTTGTTCCGCGGAGGGCATACCATTTCCGGATTCTGGAAGCACGGTCGGAAGTTCCTTCCGTGGAAGAAATGAATCCATATTTAAATTCGACGCCTTCCGCATATCCCTGATCGTGTTTCTGATTTAATGCTCCCGTTGAGCCCATCTTCCCGTTTTCAATCTTTATTTCATGCCGGGAATCACCGTTATTTACTGAAATTGCGTTATTCATTGCATTTAGTATTTTTATGGAATGCCATCGTAAATATTGGTTTTTTGAGATTCAACCATTACTTGACGAATTAAACGCGGATGATACGTGCCTCTACTCCATTCTGTTGAAAATAAGCAAATTCCATAAATGCTGCCACTACGGGCGGAAAGTCCAAAGGACTACCCAAACTGCTCGCTCCCAGAGACGGAAGAACAATAAACAAAGCTTGCCCGTTGTCCCCCAGCAACCTGAAAGACAAGGACAAGCTTTTTATAAAAATAAAGAATCGAAAACGCGGAAGCTATAAAATCATCTAGTGGCTTCCGTCGTTTTACGGATGATTTCACGGGCCTTGCGCACGTCGTCCTCATGGGAATCGCCGCGGCTTCTTTCCACGGTGAAGAGTTTGGAAAGTTCTTCATCCATGCGGCCCACGGCGGCTTTCGCCTTCGGATTCTTCGCGGCGCGGGCGCGCAGGATATTGACCTTTTCAAACTCTTCCAGCCCATCGCGGAGTTTTTCAAACCGCAGGGAACTAAGGTTGCCGGGATAAACCAGATAGCAGTCTCCCGCGGGCCAATTGCCGAAGTCCGTCTTTTCAAACGGATTACGGTTCCAGGAGTTGTAGGCCCACCTCAGAAAGCCGTCCAGGTGGTTGGCGGCGGCAAAGAGGGGCAGCCATTCCGCCTCCGCCAGCGGGGAGACGGTGAAGGTGTTAGGCTTTTTGGGATGGACGCAAACGTAAAACGTCGTCTTCTTCCCCTCCTTCTTGCGCTGCGCCAGCAAATCGCCTGTGACCGTATCCGCATGGTCGATCACGGGAGAGACGTCATACACATCCCGGGTCAAGGCGGTAGGCCGGTTGACGGCGGAGACGATCTTGAATTCCGGAGCGTACTTGTCCAGCACGTTCTTGGCCGCCTTTACCATGGCATCCGGCCGTTCATCCAGCCCGATGCAGGTCTTGTCCAGCCATCCCTTGCTCTTGACGTGCTTGCGGAAATCCGCCAGGAAAGGCCCCCAGATGGCTTCGTAGGAAGGGTCGTTCGGCTTGAGGTCCAGGAACTTGTATTTCCCGGTAGCTTCATCCAGATAACGGACTTTCATGTTCCACGGAATCATGGTGTAGCAGGATATCTGGCCCTTGACGCCCACCTCATTAATCATGAAGGAAACCCATTTGTCAAAGTTGGCGTAGTTCCAGCGCATGGTTCCGTTTTTGCCCTTGATCCATTCGATCATGGGGGGGAACCAGTCGTAGGTCTGGGCGTTCCAGGCTTCATCAATCAGGGAGCAGGTAATGGCCTTTTGCCCGGCATCCGCCAGCCTCTTCATCACCGGCTTCATCAGCGCGAAATGTTCCGGGGACCACGGTTCCACATCATGCCAGCGCGCCACAGCCTGCGGATGCTGCCAAAGGTCCAGGTGAACCTGCCAATTGGCGGGCGCAGGCAGAGATTCCGGAGCCACTTCCAGAACTACGGGAACGCTCACGGGAGAGCCGCTTTCAGCGGAAACCACTATTTTCCCCTTGTACACGCCGGGTTTGGCGGACGGGGGAATGTTGACTTCCACCCAGACGGGGCGCACGCCCCCCGCCTGCAGGTCGCAGCTGTTTTCACTGCCGATGATATCTGAAATGAGCCTGTTGCCCCCCTTGGTGTAGCGTATCATGGAGGTCCGGACGGGAATAACCTGTCCGGCAGCGTTTTTTACCCCGGCGCAGGTAGCGGACAACTGGGGCTGCGCCTGGGAAGACCAGACGGCAATCTGTCCGGCGGCGCGTTCACCCCTCCAGCCGGACAGGCGCACGGAATCCTGAAGCATTTCCTGCCGGGGAGCGCCGCTGTAAGGGATGCGGTCATAATCCTTCACCGCTGCGGCTTGCAGGTTCAGGGCGGCATCGGGCCCGTAGCCCTTGATCTCCACCAGGTGCCCTCCCTTGTCATTGCCGGCGTTGTTGCCCAGGAAGGTGATCTTGACGTACCGGACCGTCCGGGGATTGAATTTGAAGGGAACGCCTTCCGAGGTGGCGGCAATGCTGTTGGAAGACTGGTCCGCCAGCATTTTCCAATTTTTGCCGTCTTCCGAGCCTTCTATTTTATACTTGTAAATGCGTCCCCCCTCCCAATACGGCCAGACATGCAGGGCGGAAAGCGCTCGGGGCTTTCCCATGTCTATTTGAAGCCAGACGGGAATGCCCTCACAGCCCCAGTATTTGCCTGCGTTGTTCGCCTGGCCGTCCACGGCCAGTTCCGGACGGTCGTTGCCGTAGTGCCCGGAAGCGGTTACTTTGGCCCCGGCAAACAGGTTGCCCGCATCACCCGGCGCTCCGGCGGAAACCAGGGCGGGTTCGTACAGAGGGTGCCTGTCCGGCGACTGGGCCTGGACAAAAGATGTTAAAGCGATAACAGAGCACAGAGGAAAAAAGAGACGGCGCATGTACACATTACGTACCGGAATTCCATTTTCTCTCAAGAAAAAAGAGTGTTTCCGCTATTCCGCCAACGGACGCACCGGAATGCCCCTGGAGGCAAAGTAGGTTTTGGCTTCCGGCACCGTATATTCGCCAAAGTGGAAGATGGAAGCCGCCAGCACGGCATCCGCCTTTCCCTCCACCAGCACGTCCACCATGTGGTCCAGGTTGCCCGCCCCTCCGCTGGCGATCACGGGAATGCGCACCGCCTCGCTGACGGCGCGGGTCAGTTCAATATCGTACCCGGTTTTGGCCCCGTCCGCATCCATGCTGGTCAACAGGATTTCCCCGGCACCGCGGCGTTCCGCCTCTACGGCCCATTCCACGGCATCCAGCCCCACGAATTTACGGCCGCCATGGGTGGAAACGCCCCATTTGCCGGGAGCCTGCCTTTTGGCGTCAATGGCCACGACAATGCACTGGCTGCCGAAGGCCGCCGCGCCTTCATTGATCAGTTCCGGGCGGTTGATGGCCGCCGTATTCAGGGACACCTTGTCCGCGCCCGCCAGAAGCATTTCACGCATGTCCTTTACGGAGCGGATGCCTCCGCCCACAGTCAGCGGCATGAAGCAGCATGCCGCCGTGCGGCGCACCACGTCCACCATGGTGGCGCGGCCGTCGGAAGAAGCGGTAATGTCCAGAAAAACAAGCTCGTCCGCCTGCTGGGCATCATATGCCCTGGCGCATTCCACCGGGTCACCGGCATCCCTCAGATTGACGAAATTGGTCCCCTTGACGACTCTGCCGTCCGTCACGTCCAGACACGGAATGATTCTTTTTGCCAGCACGGCCTTATCAAGCCATCACCGCCAGCAAAGGGAAAGCCTAAAATACGGCTTGCCTCAGGATGCCTATGATGGGAAAAAACGTCTCTTTCCTATAAATATCCCGTTCCAGGCTTTCTTTGTCATCTCCATCAAATTTGAAGACAATTCCTTGAATTTAAATAAATGGATAAATGCATAGAAAGCATTTTACCCGCTTTCCTCCTCCTGTGTAATAAATGTCTGCGGATTAAGAATCCGCAAGCAATAAAAAATATTAACCATTAACTTATTATACATTCTAATACATTGTAAATAAGAATATTATAATATATCTGGTCTTTTTATAATTCATCCTTTCCATACTTGCTCCGCAAGTTATGTTGAGTGTGCGTTTCTCATGAAAAAGCCGGATTCTTAATCCGGTAAACGGATGCAAATACTGCCTCCCAGTATTCTTGACTCAAAAGTTTAATAAAATGAAGAAAACACTTTCTCTTCTGGCCGTCACGCTTCTCGGCATTTCCGGCGTCCAGGCCGCCGTCACCCTGGTTTCCGGATTCTCCCGGTTTGACCAGACTTCACCAGACAGCGGCACCGCTGTTTCCGATCTGGGAACGAAGTCCCTCAGCTGGACGCTTAACGACGCTCTCTGGAATAATGACGGAACATGGACGTCCAATGCGACCAATTCAAAGAAAAACGGGCTTGACGTTTCCTCCCTCCAGCTTTCCGGAGCTGCCGGCTATACGGTGAACATTAACTTCTCCAGCGCCGCCAGCCTGGACAACACTGATTCCCTCTTCTGCGCTTCCATTGGCGGAACTGGTCTTAATTCCATTGTAGGACGCTATGAAAGCGGCAAGATAGGCATTGCCAACAATGGCAGCAGCTCGGGACGTCCCGCAAGCGGCTTAAGCAGCACCGCCATTGACTTCAACAGCCCGTTTTCACTGACTCTCTCCGTTCAGGCAGGGGGAGCCTACAGCGTGTTCATTACGCAGAACGGCACCACTCAGACCGTGTCCTGGCCCACCATGGCCCAAGCCGGAAATCTGGACCAGCTCTATATCGGCTGCTGGGCAACCTTGAACGGGAACCAGAGTTCCCCGACGGTATCCGGCCTCAGCTTCTGGGAAGGCGCGGCAACGCAGGACGACCTGGCAGCCATCATCAACGTTCCGGAACCGGCCACTGCCTCCCTGAGCCTTCTGGGGCTGGGCGCACTGCTCCTGCGCCGCCGGAGAAAGTAAAATTTCCTCCTGTCGGGCCGCTGGCGGTTTCATGCAGCCAGCGGCTTTTATTTTTTATCCCTCTGAATCCAACGGCCATGAAATTTTCATCACTTTACCGCAGCCTGCTGTTCATCCCCATAACGGCGGCCTTCATCGGCGCGGCAGAAGCCAAGACGCTTCAATTATACATCCTGACAGGACAATCCAATTCCCTGGGAGCCGTCAAGGGGTCCCCGGCGTCCGCGGAGCTGCTGGAACAGTACAGGTCCGACGGAAGCACCAAATTCTGGCACAATAATTTCAACAAGATCACTGGCAGTTCCGTAGACTGCAATCCGCCAGCTTCCTCTTCCTGGGGTTCTGTCGTACCCCAGGTGTGCGGAACGGAGTCAAGCAATTACAACTGCATGGGGCCGGAGTACGGCTTTGCCGCCATGATGGAGCGCAAGGGATGGTCCCTGGGCGGCCCTGGCTCCGGACATGCGGACACGGGAATCGTCAAGGCCGCTCTGGACGGAGGAGGCAATTCCTATTGGAACAAAGGCACGAACGCCTATAATGCCATAGTGGAGACCGTCAGGAAGGCCTGTGAAAACGCCCTGGCCAACGGTTACGACAAGGTGGAGATCATGGGCGTAATGTACCTTCAGGGGGAGTCCAATACAGCTGCCGACAGCAGCAACGCAGCCAATTCATTTTTAACGTTTCTGGACAACTTGCAGGGGGACCTTGCCCGGGATGGAGTGGACACCGGCCCTCTGGCGGCACATCAGGCCATTCTGGGAGAACAGGCCAAGTGGGGCACAACCAACGTCACGAATGCTGAAACGGGAGACGTCACCGGAGGATTCAACGGCAATGAAGGTTCTTCCGGAACAACCCGCGACCAGCAGGAAGCCCTGGCCCGGGCAAACGAGAACATGGGCTGGGTTCCGACACGGGACCTCGCCAAAATCACCTCCGGCGACAGCATGGGCGTCCATTACGACGGAAAGTCCCAGATCACCATCGGAGCGCGGTATGCCTATGAGGCGGCCAGGCTGGCCGGGTACGATACGGGTACGGTCCGCAGCGGAAATTACGACGCCGCTCTCTCTTCCACGGAAGCCTGGATGAACGGCAAGCTCCCCGTGGACAGCACGGCCGTCTGGGACGCAGCCTCCTCCGCCATGGACAACATGGTGAGTTCCGCCGCCGGAACCAACGCCGTGCTTTACGGCATCAGGATTGAAGATACATACCTGAACACCATCACCATCCGGGGCGTGGCCGTTGACGGCAGTTCCGCTCCCTCCATGCAGGACGGCCATTTGATCCTGGGGAGCGGCGGCATCGACATCGCAACCGGAAAAAACCTGAACATCGCTTCCGTGCTGGAGCTTCAGGGCGACCAGCAATGGAACATTGCGGGAGGAAGCACCCTGTCCATCCGGGGGAGCAGTTCTTCCGGCAACCATCAGCTCACGTTCATCACGGGAACGGGAGACGTCGCCATCCGCAATTCCACCCTTGCGGCTGATCCCTCCGGAATCGCCAAAGTGGAGGTCAGCGCCTACGTCAATACGGATGCCGCCGCTTTTACGGGAAACTGGACCGTCGGTCCCGGCGTGGAAGTAACAATGAACGGCACGGATACCAAGACCGCCGGCTCCGGCTGGGGAACGGGCTCCGTCACGCTCCAGGGGGCAACCGTCCTTGCCGGCTGGGAACACGTGACATCCAATACGTGGAGCAACCGTTTCATTCTGGAGGAAGGCACCGTTTCCTCCTTCGGGAGCTCCACCAACGCCACCGGAAAAGTCCTGACCCTGTCCGGCGGGATTTCCGGAAATGGGGCCTTGTCCAAGACCACCGGCAATACGCTGGTTCTGGCCCATGCCAATACCTATGCGGGAGGCACCCAAATCCGGGGAGGCACTTTGCGGCTCGGAGACAGAAACGCCCTGGGCACGGGAACGGCGGCCGTTCACACGGGAGGAGCGCTGGATTTGAACCATTATGACGTTTCCAACACCATCCGCCTGGCCGGAGGGGAAGCACTGAACTGGGGAACGGCGGCACGGGTGGAAATCGGCCATCAGGTGGTCTGGGCGGACCAGCACCTGGAGGGAACGCTCACCTTGTCCGACGGCTCCCGCATCCTGGCCGGCAATTCCATGACGCTGGGAACGGGCGACAACCTGGCGGCGGGGAATTTTACCGTGGAGCTTTCATCCATGAACCTGGTGGAAGGAGGCGAAGGGCTGGCCGCCATCATCATGACGGGAGGCGCCTTGAACTTGCTGGACGGCCTGACTCTGGACGTCAGCGGCATCCTTGCTCGCTCCGGCACCATGTCCTTCAGGATTACGGACATTTCAGGGGGTACCCTGGAAGGGCTTTCCTCCGCGGAAGATTTTTCCCTGGTAGAGGCCGCCCATGGCTGGAATGTGCTGGATTACGACGCTTCCACGGGAATCGTGACGCTTTCCGTGCCCGAACCGTCCTGTGCCCTGCTGGGGCTCCTGGGCATGGCGGCTCTGCTGGCAACGCGCCGCAGGGCCTGACTTTTTCCCCTGTTCCCGAAGCCGGCAGGAGCGCCGCCAGCCTTTGCGGCGCTCCGTGACCGGGCCGGAACAGCCCGGGGATTTAACTGGAAGTTATGCCTTCCTCCCCCAGCCGCATTTCCTCTGCGCGCGTTGGAAATAACCGGAGTAAACAGGGCGAAATGGGGCAAACGGCTTAATAGCTTTTCTTTCCATATCCAGGTGGTAGACTCCGCGCAAGGCATCTCCACCCATGACAACCACACGCTCGGGATTCACCAAACTTGCAGCCATCTGCATTGCCATCCTTCTGGGGGCGGTCATCTGGGAGCTGGGGTGGCCCCTGACGCATGCGGAGCATGAATGGTCGCGCCTGATTGCGGCCGTCGCCACGCTGGGGCACCTGGCGGGCGTGCTGGGCTCCTACTTCCGGAAGGAGATCAACCGCCCTTCCCTGAGGCTTCTGATTTTCCAGATTATCTGCTGCCTGCTGATCTTCCTGCTGATCGCCAGGGAGCAGCAGGAGGACAGCTACATGAGGTTTACGGAGCTTTCCCGCCTGGTGATTACGGCCGGGCTGATCGCCATCCCCACGCTGATGTCCCTGACCAGGATTTTTGAATGGCTGCTGGGCAAGCAGAAAAAAGGGCGTCCGCTGATGGCCCCCGCCATGCAGTTCGTGACCTCCCTGGGAGTGGTCATCCTGGCGGGAACCGGGCTTCTTCTGCTCCCCAATTCCACGTATCCCGGCATCACGCTGAGCTTTACGGACGCCCTGTTCACCAGCACCAGCGCCGTATGCGTCACCGGCCTGAACGCCGTGGACTTCGCCAACACCTTCACCCCGCTGGGGGAAATGTTCACGCTTGCCCTCATCCAGATCGGCGGGTTCGGCATCATGACGTTCGCCTACTTCGTGGCCATGGTGGCGGGCCAGGGCTTTTCCCTGCGGGACCGCGTGCTGCTGACGGACCTGCTGGACGAAGGCAACCTGGGGTCCGTGGTCTCCTTCATCACCACCATCGTAGTCAGCACATTGTTCATTGAACTGTGCGGGGCCGTGCTCCTGTACTTTTCCTGGGAAGGGAAGGATATTAACCTGATGGGGGAACCCCTGTGGTGGCACTCCCTCTTCCACTCCGTTTCCGCCTTCTGCAACGCGGGCTTTTCCACGTTCCCGATGAATCTGATGGAGCCGGGTATCCGCCTGTGCTACAGCGGGCAGGCCGTCATCATGGCGCTGATTGTATGCGGCGGCCTGGGATTCGGCATTTACAAGGAAATCAACTCCCGCCTGGTCAACCGCTTTCTGGCCAAGCACCGCCGCCTGCGCATGCAGTGGACCCCGTATTTCAAGCTGGTGATGATCGCCACGGGCATTCTGCTGGCTGGGGGCGCCCTGTCCATTTTCGCCGTTTCCGCCCCCCACACTTCCGAACCGCTGGGGCAGCATCTCTGGAGCTGCCTTTTTGACAGCGTCACGGCCCGTACGGCGGGATTCAATATCAGTGACTACAGCCGCTACCTGCCCGCTGCCAGCCTCATCATGTGCGGGCTGATGGTAGTGGGCGGCAGCCCCGGCGGCACGGCGGGCGGCATGAGAACCACCACCTGCGCCATTGCGGGCGCGGAAATCCTGCGCATCCTCCGCGGCCGGGACCACGTGGAATTCTTCCACCGCCGCATTGAGCAGCGCACCGTGGCGCGGTGCGTGATCACGGTGGTGGTCTCCTGCGCCTGGATCGGCTGCTTCACCATTCTTATTTGCACCCTGGAGCCCGCCATGAGCTCACTGGATATCTTCTTTGAAAACTGCAGCGCTTTTGCTACGGTAGGCGTGTCACGGGGAATCACGCCCAATCTGAGCGACCCTTCCAAATATCTTCTCATCATCAACATGCTTGCCGGCCGCGTGGGGCTTTTCGCCTTCCTGATCGCCCTGGCCGGTACCCCCACCCCGCGGCATTACCGCTATCCATCCGTCAAAATCCCGTTAACCTGAACATACCGTTATGAGATATACCGTTATCGGCCTGGGCCAGTTTGGACAGGAGCTCTGCACGGAGCTCTCCGCCCGCAATATTGAAGTAGTGGCCGTGGCCTCCACGGATGAAGAACTGGAGCAGATCAAGGACCTGGTAACTTACGCCGTGGTGACGGATTACACCAATCCGGCCGCCCTGCGCGAATTGGAGCTGGATGACCAGTCCGCCGTGATTGTCGCCATCGGGGACAGCTTTGAAGAAAACCTCCTCGTCGTCACGCACCTCCAGAAAATGGGCGTGCGCTATATTTACGCCCGCGTGATGAGCCCGGTGCACGAGCACATTTTAAGCCAGATGAACGTGTACGCGCTCATCAACCTGTCGCGCGTGGCCTCCAAGCAGCTCGCCAGCCAGCTGGAATCCCCGGAATTCCTGCGCGTCTCCCCCATGGATGAGAACCACAGCATCGTGGAAATAGCCGTGCCGCGCATCTGGGTGGGCAAGCGCCTCCGTGACGTGGGCCTGCGTACGGAGCACCATCTCAACCTGCTCACCATCCGCCGCGGAGAAGCCCAGACCCCGCAGGGGCGCCGGGAAATTCTTTCCATCCCGCGCATTCCCGTCATCGGCACCCCTTCCCCGGACCTCGTCTTTGAAGACCACGACATTCTGATCCTGTTCGGCAAGGAGACGAACCTGATTGAATTCGCCCAGTTGTCCAAGGGCCTGTAAACCCGGACCCGCCCCATTCCGGGAATCGGGCTTTCAGACCAGCTCTTCAAAAGCGGTTACCAGGCGCTTTTCAGAAATACGGCCCTTGACGGAGATGGCGGGGGCGAAGACGGCCAGGCGGTATTCTTCCAGCAGGTAGCTGTACTGCGTCCAGCGCGGGTCCCCGTCATGTTCCGGCAGGGCCTGATACCAGGGGAGGTACACGCGTTCAAAGAGGTCCAGGCGTTCCAGCTCCCTGGCCAGGGGCTGCTGGCCGATGCGCCTGATGCGTTCCGCGATGCCCTGCACGTACCGTTTCAGGTCCGGCAGATGTTCCGCTCCATGCGCCCACAGGAAGCGGGGCCGGAGCAGCCAGTCAAGCTGGCGCCGGAGGTCAGCCGTGATGCGCTCCATATGGCGCACGCCCTGCTGGGCTGCGGAAAAATCCCTGACGGCGTGCTCCGTGGCCGCTACCAGCTCCCAGAGGTCCGCCACGCTGTGCGCAGCGTCAAAGAGATTCTGGCGCAGATTCATTTCCGCAGCGGCGAATTGTTCCGACGTGCGCGGCAGGGGACGGCCCATGGCAAGCTCCGCGGAGACGTCCACCAGGTCGTCCGCATTGGTGGACGGGTCCCGGCCCAGCATGTGCAGGGAGAGCTTCCCTTCCAGTTTCAGCGGGAATTTCTTGCGGAGGTGGTTGAGCTGGTCCGTCTGGCGCAGGCGCATGAAGCGCAGGCACCCATCCCGGTGGGATTCCGCCGCACGCAGTTCATCCTCAAAAACGCGGACGCCCACAGACGCGCCTTCATCTACCAGGGCCACGTAACCCGGCCTGCCCGCCACATCCACCGTATGCTCCAAATCTCCGCAGGTCCATTCCTTCATGCCCGTAACGGAGACGATGTCCGCCGCCGTTTCCCGGAACCGGCGGGAAAGCTTTTTGCCCAGCCGCCCGTTCAGCTCCGCAACGTCCGTGCCCATGGCAAGCTCTTCACCTTCGTCGTCGCACACCCATATTTTCGTCACCAGCTCCGCAGGAATGCGGCTCATGTCAAAGAAGGAGGGAGCACAGAAACGCCCGGTTTCCGCTTCCACGAATTCCGCCAGCTTCTGCGCCAGCGGCCCGTCCGGATCCAGGCCATGCCGCAGTTCTGCAAAGTAGGCGGCCTTCTGGCTGACGGGCTGGAGAAAGACGCGCAGGTCCTTGGGAAGGGTACGCAGCAGGCCTTCCGCCCGCTGGGCCAGATGACCCGGCACGCCCCATTCCGGCAACCATTCCGGAACGTCAGGCAGCTGGTCAATGTGAACGCCCAGCGTCACGCCGTCATCTTCCGCGCCGGGGTCATTCTGATAATACACGGCGTATTCCGCGCCGCCGCAGGAAATTTCATCCGGAAAGCCGTCCAGAAGGTCTTTCCCCCAGAATTCATACATGGCTTCCTGCGCCGGAACGTGCAGGGCGTCCGGGTTGTCTTTTTCCATGCTTCCGGCCCAGCGCAGAAAGGCCCTGGCCGTGCAGCAGTCCTGCGGAATGAGCCTGTCAAAGAATTCATAAACGCCTTCCTCGCACCAGACCTGGTCCGGACGGCGCAGCTTCAGCTCTATCTGCCGCACCTCTTCCCGGAGCGTTTCCAGATGGGTGATGCAGCCGGGCCTGGTGCGGAAGCCGCCGCCCAGCAGCCCTTCCCGGATCATGATTTCCCGCGCATGGGCGGGATTGATGCGGCCATAGTGCACGCGCCTGTTGTCAATGATGCGCAGGCCGCCGCACACCACGCGCTCCACGGCGTAAACCGCGCCCTGCTCTTTGTCCCACCGGGCTCCGGAATAATGGGATTCACAGAGATGGGGAGCCACCTGTTCCACCCACTCCGGTTCCAGCCGGGCGGCGCGGCGCATCCACAGGCGCGTGGTATCCACCAGCTCCACGCCCATCACCCATTCGCTCCGCTTCTTGCGGCGGAACAGGCCGGAACCGGGAAAGATGCCGAAGGAACGCCCTCCGGCGCCGCGGTATTCCCGGTTGTCCGCATCCCAAAGGCCGAACTGGCGCGGAACGCCCGCCAGGATGCTCCGGTGAATCATGGCAAAAGACGCCTGACGCTCCGTTTCCTCCTCCAAGGGAGGAATTTTGCATTTCAGGGTTTCCCTGACCAGCCGGGAAAGGTCTTCCCACAGGTTGAACCACTCCATCATGCGGTTGAAATTAAGGAAGTTTTTCCCGCACCATTTCCGGAGCTGGTTTTTGCGCCAGCGGCGGCCTTCCCGGAATTGCCATGCGGCCTTCCACAGCTTGAGCAGGGAAAGGAAGTCGCTGTCTTCGTCCTTCCACTGCGCGTGGGCCTGGTCCGCCTTCTGCGCGGCATCCGCCGGACGTTCCCGGGGGTCCATGATCCCCAGCCCGGCCACGATTACCAGCATTTCAGGGAGGGCCTGTTCATGTTGCGCTTCCAGCAGCATGCGGCCCAGGCGCGGGTCTATGGGCAGGCGCGCCAGCTTCCTGCCTACGGGCGTGAGCTGCCGGGCCTTGTCCAGGGCGCCGATTTCCCGCAGGGTGCGGTAGCCCTCCGTCACCAGTTTGGAGGAAGGAGGGTCCGGAAGGGGGAATTCCGGCATTTCAGGCAGCCCCAGGTCCTTCATCCGGAGAAGCGCCCCGGCCAGGGCGCTGCGCCGGATTTCCGGGTCCGTGAATTCCGGCCTGTCCTCCCAGTCTTCTTCACTGTACAGCCGGATGCAGACGCCCTCGCACACGCGCCCGCAGCGGCCCGCGCGCTGGCGGGCGCTGGCCTTGGAGACGGGTTCTATCTGGAGCCGCTGCACCTGGCGCGCCGGGCTGTACCGGCTGACGCGCGCCACACCGGAATCAATGACGTAAATGATGCCGGGAATGGTCAGGGATGTTTCCGCCACGTTGGTCGCCAGCACGATGCGGCGGCAACCCTGTTCCGGATGAAAAATCCTCTGCTGGTCTGCCAGTCCCAGCCTGGCAAAGAGGGGCAGGATGCGCGTGTTCCTCAAATTCCGGCCTTCCAGCTTTTCCGCCACCTCACGTATTTCACGCTCTCCGGGGAGAAAGACCAGCACGTCCCCGCGGTCGTCCAGGGTATCCAGCCAATCCACGGCGCGCGCCACATGGGCGGGGAGCTCTTCATCGTCACGCAGAGGCGGCAGGTAATGAAGGTCCACCGGGTAGGTACGTCCTTCCACCTGGACGATGGGCGCGCCTCCGAAGAATTCGGAAAATCCCCCGGCATCCAGCGTAGCGGAGCTGATGACCAGCCGCAGATCCTTCCGCCTGTCCAGCAGAAGCCTCAGGTAGCCCAGCAGAAAGTCAATGTTGAGGCTGCGTTCGTGGGCTTCATCCAGAATCAGGGTATGGTACTGGCGCAGGTCGGGATCATGCTGCGTTTCCGCCAGCAGAATGCCGTCCGTCATGAACTTCAGGCGCGTGTCCGGCCCGGCTTTTTCCTCAAAGCGCACCTGGTAGCCCACCAAGCCGCCCAACTCGCAGTTCAATTCTTCCGCCACGCGGCGGGAAACGGAAGCCGCGGCCAGCCTCCTGGGCTGGGTGCACCCCACCCTTCCCCGCGCATCCCCGGCAAGCTCCATGGCCATCTTGGGAAGCTGGGTGGTCTTGCCGGACCCGGTTTCACCCACCACCACAATGACCTGATGCTCCCGCATGGCCGCCAGAATGTCATCCCGGCGGCGGGAAATGGGGAGGTCCGGATAAGTGATGTTCATGATGGAGGGGAGAAAAAAACCCTGCAAGAACGTCCTGCAGGGTTTGATGGAAAAGCCGGAAAGGGTTTCTTTACTGCCGGGGTTTGGGAAGGGCGATGCGTCCGCTGCGGGTCAGCATCTGCACATCATAATCCTCAATAAGGGACAGGAAACGGTCAATCTTGTGTTCGCCGCCCGTCACTTCAATGGTCAGGGCGTCCCGCGTGACATCCACGATGTTCGCGCCCAGGATCTGGCAGAATTCAATGACTTCATGCCGCGTGGCGGAATCCACGCCAATGCGGGTCAGCACCGTCTCCCGGTACACGTTGTCCGTGTTGCGGAAATCTACAACTTCCACCGTGTTGACGAGTTTTTCCAGATGCTTGATGATCTGGTCAAGCACGTCTTCCTTTTCGCGTACGACGATGGTCATCCGTGAAAAGCGCGGGTCCTGGCTAGGGGCAACGTTCAACGAATGAATATTGTAGCCCCGTCCACTGAACAAACCGGCAATGCGGGCAAGCACGCCAAATTTGTTTTCAACAAGTACGGAGATAGTATGACGAGTCATAATTTTAATTTCTTAAAGGTGATGCATTATAGACGCTTCCGGCTGCCAGTCAAGCCCGCGGAAGGGTGATGCCGGAAAACGCTTTCCCGCAGGGGGCGCCGGAAGACGCGTGACCGGCGGAATTCAGAGTTCCCGCGGAACGATGGCGCTGCTCTTTGTCGCCGTGGGAATACGGGGCAGCAGCGTCTTTTCGGAAACCGGGCGGGCATCCACCTTTACGTTGAACTGCTGCCCGTCACGGGAAACGGTCAGCAGGGCCGGCCCTTCCCTCAGGGCCCTGACCAGCGCATCCATGGTGCTGACGCTCTGGTGATTCACGGCAAAGACCATATCCCCCGCCTGCAATATCTGCCCCACGGATTTCTTGGGATTCACCTGGATAACCAGCAGGCCGCGCGCGCCGATGGATTGCTCCTCCGCCGTGAGTTCACGCAGGTGCATGCCCACTCCTTCCATAAAATCCTCCCAGGGAGAGGGGACGTTCTTCAAGATGCTGTCCCCCACCTTCAGGGTGACATTCATTTTTTGCCCCTTGCGCCAGATTTTCAGCCGGAATTTATCGCCGATGGAAAGATTTTCTATGCGGTCCTTCACATCCTTGTCCGTCTGGATGGGCACTTCATTAAAGCTCAGCATCACGTCTCCCGTTTGAAGACCTGCCTGCTCCGCCGGAGAACCGGGCTTCACGATGTTGACCACAGCCCCTCCGGCTTCATGATAGTCCAGGAAACTGCGGAGGGGAGGCGTATTGCGCACAATGTCCAGTCCCAGATATCCCCTCATGGGACGTCCATGCCTGCAAATCTGCTCAAAGGTGTGCAGCACAAGATTGGAGGGAATGGCAAAACCGATGCCCGCGTAATTCTTTTCCACGTTGGGAAGCACCGATTTGTTGATGCCTATGATTTCACCGCGGATATTGATGAGGGGACCGCCGGAATTGCCGGGGAAGATGCTGGCATCCGTCTGGATCAGGTCCAGGCCGGAATCCACCAGCTTGCGCTCACGGGCGCTGATGATGCCGCGGGAAACCGTCGTTCCAAGTCCATAGGGGTTACCGCAGGCCAGAACAATCATGCCGGGAGCAATCTCATCGCTGTTGCCGAACGGGAGGGGGACAAAGGTCATCGGGTTTTCCACCTGCAGCACGGCGATGTCCAGCTCCGGATCCACCCCCACCAGGCGCACGGAAACGCTTTTCCCGTTGCTCAGCGTGACGCGCAGCGCATGCTTGTTCTGAATGACATGGTAGGCCGTAATGATGTGCCCTTCTTCAGTGACAATGACGCCGGACCCCAGGCCGTGGACCGCCAGCCTTTTTTCCACCATGGAATCCCCGTCCTCGGAAGGCTGCGGAACAGTGGCCACCCCGGTAGTGTCTATGCTGACCAGCACGCGTTCCACCAGCCGGGCAACACGGGAATATTCTTCATTGAGCTGGTGCAGGATGGGAATGTCCTCCTCCTTGAGCTCGGACTCCCGCGCCATGGTAAACACCTCCGACCGGAAGGAAACGTTCTTTTCCGTGACGCGGCTGTTCCATCTCCAATAGGCAATGGCGACCACGGTCATCATAACCGTCATCATGATGACAAGTAACGCCCGTGTCCATATGGTTGATCTCATGGAAATGCCTTGCCGTAGCAACGGTCAAACTGTTTGTGCCTTAATACCGGGGAGATGCCTGAAAACGGGCGTGGAGGACTCCATCCATCTTTTGACATTCCGCTCCTATTGATACTATTTAAGCTTGTTTTCTTCAAACGAAAAAAGTTTCAAATGACAAATACGTCTTTTAACAAGGCGTGTTTTATGATACCTACGGGTACGGTTTTATGGGCACCAGCACTTTACAACAACCAGCCATTTACCTCGTTTTTGGAACGGATGAAGGAATGGTGCGTGAAAAGGCTTCCGGCATCTTTACCGCCCTGACGGAAGGCACGAATGAATTTTCCCATGAGATACTGGAAGCGGCCTGCGGCGATTCCGATGAAGCGGACCAGGTGACGCGCCAGGTCATGGAAGCCCTGCGCACCCTCCCCTTCTTTCCGGGCCGCAAGGTGGTCTGGATGAAGAACTGCAATTTTCTGGGGGATTCCGTCACGGGACGCTCCTCCACCACGGAAGCTGCCCTGGATTCCCTCAGGCATTTGCTGGAAGGCGGCCTGGGGCCGGACGTCCTGCTGCTCATCTCCGCCTCCGAATTTGACAAGCGCCGTTCCTTTAATAAATTCCTGCTTCAATCCGCCGCCGCGGAAGAACTGAACAAGCCGGACATCACCAAGGCCGGCTGGGAAGGCAGCCTGATGCCCCTCATCAACAAGGAGGCAGGCGCGCGCGGCATGAGCTTTGACTCCGCCGCTCTGGAATTGTTTATCCACCGCGTCAGTGAATCCTCCCGCCAGATTATTTCCGAAATTGAAAAACTGGACCTCTACTTGGGCGCGGACAGGCGCACCGTGACGCCGGAGGACGTGGAGCGCATGGTTCCGCTGACGCGCACGGGCGTTATTTTTGAAATTTCACGCGCCCTGGAAAACAAGAAGAGCGATGCGGCCATCTCCCTGATTGACTTCCAGCTGGAACGCGGTGAAAACGCTATCACGATCATGCGCGCAGCATTCATCCCAACGCTGAGAAATCTGCTGGCCGCCAGGCTTTTATGTGACGCGTTCAACCTGAAGCCTA
Source organism: Akkermansia muciniphila (assembly GCF_002884975.1). Classification (NCBI taxonomy): domain Bacteria; kingdom Pseudomonadati; phylum Verrucomicrobiota; class Verrucomicrobiia; order Verrucomicrobiales; family Akkermansiaceae; genus Akkermansia; species Akkermansia muciniphila. Next base: position 452,778 of record NZ_PJKB01000003.1, read on the forward strand.
CCAACTTCAAGGAATTTACGGCCCGCATCTCTTCCCTGCCCTCCTATGCAGCCGCCCTGATTCCCCTGAAAAAAGACGGCACTCCCAATGCGTACCCGCTTTTCCTGGCGGCGCAGAACGCCTCCAAATTCAAGACCGAACGGTTGAAGCAAACCTTGAAGGAATGCATGAAGGCGGACAAGGCCCTGGTGTCTTCCTCTCTTGATCCGCGCCTGATTCTGCACCGTCTTGCCATCTGCTCCGCATCCTGATGAATTCCTCTTCCTCCCCAGCCTCTCCCCTGTTTGATGTTCTTGTCGTCGGCGCCGGGCACGCAGGCATTGAGGCGGCGCTGGCGGCCTCCCGCCTGGGATGTTCCGTCGCTGTCCTGACCCACAATCTGGATACGATCGGACAAATGTCCTGCAACCCGGCTATCGGGGGGCTTGCCAAGGGGCACATCGTCCGGGAAATAGACGCCATGGGAGGTGCCATGGGACTGAATACGGATGCCACCGCCATCCAGTTCCGCATGCTGAATGCTTCCAAGGGCCCCAGCGTGCGCGCGCCCCGCGCCCAGTGCGATAAAACGGCCTACCGCGCACGAATGAAAATGGTTCTGGAAACCGCTCCAGGCGTTCGGTTGTTCCAGGGGGATGTGGTCCGGCTGCTCGTGAACGGAGAACAACAGGTAACGGGAGCCGTCACCTCCCTTGATTACACGATCTGCGCGCGCAGCGTGGTCATCTGCTCCGGAACGTTCATGCAGGGCCTGCTGCACGTGGGGCTCCAGCATGTGACAGGCGGCCGCATGGGCTGCGCTCCTTCCAGCCTTTCCACGGACCTGGCCGCTCTCGGCTTTCAGGTAGAGCGGCTTAAAACGGGAACTTCTCCGCGCGTCAATGGGAGGTCCATTGACTTTTCCGTCTGTGAAGTGCAGCCGGGAGACACCCCGGAAGCCTTGTTCAGCTACCGTTCCCGCGACGTATTGAAACGCTCTTCCGAGCCCTTCTGCACCCTGAACACCTGGGGGGACGGAGATTTCCGGATGGAGCAAATGCCCTGCTGGATTACCTACACCAACCAGGCTACACACGACATTATCCGGGAGAATTTAAAATTCAGCCCTCTTTACAGCGGCATCATAGAAGGCATAGGTCCCCGTTACTGCCCCTCCATTGAAGATAAAATCGTGCGCTTCGCGGAAAAAACGAGCCACCAGGTATTCCTGGAACCGGAAGGACGCAGCACGGAGGAATTCTATCTCAACGGCGTTTCCACCTCCCTGCCCTACTCCGCCCAATGCGATTTCATCCATACCATTCCCGGCCTGGAAAACGCCCAGCTCATCCGTCCCGGATATGCGGTGGAATATGATTTCTGCCCACCCACCCAGCTGCATCCTACGCTGGAAACCAAGCTGGTGGAAAACCTGTATTTTGCGGGACAAATCAACGGCACCTCCGGTTATGAAGAAGCCGCCGCGCAAGGCTTGATGGCGGGAGCAAACGCGGCGCTGAAGGTACTGGACAAGCCCTCCCTGGTGCTGCGCCGGGATCAATCCTACATTGGCGTCATGATAGACGACCTGGTCACCAAAGGCACGGATGAACCCTACCGCATGTTCACCAGCCGCGCGGAATTCAGGCTTCTGCTGCGCCAGGACAATGCGGACCTGCGCCTGGCCCCCCTCGCTTTTGAAACCGGCCTTATCACCCGTGAAGAATTCCTGAAAACGGAAGCGCGGCAAAACGCCATTGAAGAGGGAACGGCAAAAGCCGCCCTTGTTAAATATGAAGGCGTCCCCCTGTCCACCTGGCTCAAGAGGCCCGGCAATGACTGGACCATGCTGCCTGAAGAACTGAAAAAAATGTTCCACGTGGAACATTTGGATGCCATTGCTACGGATATCCAGTATGAAGGGCACATTGAAAGGCAGAAAAAACAGGCGGAAAAAATCACAAGGATGGAAAGCAGAGCCATCCCTGCCGACATTGATTACGAACATGTCCACGCCTTGAAAAAGGAAGCCGTCATCAAGCTGGGAAAAATACGCCCCGGCACCATCGGGCAGGCCTCCCGCATTCCGGGCATTACTCCGGCAGATATCGCCCTGCTGCTTGTGCATCTGCAAAAGCGTGGAAGGTAGCGCACCGGAAATCCGGCGCTGTTTCCCCAAAGCTTTTAAATTTGACCGCAAAACGGTTCCACGGATGATAAAAATACCATGCACAGTATTCTAGCCGTTGTACTGCATCCTGGAATTCGCCGCACATGCCCTTGTTCCCGCAGGGTATTTTTCTATCATCGGTTTGATTAACATTTTTCCGGCTGCCAAGACTTACGGCTGCAACATGTAATCCCCCGTCAAAAGAGGCAGGGATAAAAGAAGCGGATACCGGAAGAAAGATGGCCACTCTTGGCAGGAACGCCAGAAATTAAGTTGTATTGCCGGCCTCAAACCCGGAAGGAGGGGAACAAAAATTTCCGGCAAGATGAATCAGTCTTTTCCTCAAACAAGTCTTGTCAGCGGCGGAAAGGACTTTACGCATTTCCGCATTGATAGATCGCAATGAAAAACAAGCCACGGCAGGGAGGGGAGGAGGGAAACCGTCCATGCCAGCCGCTTCAGGAATTAACCTGCGCCACGGCAAGGAACATTCCGGACGGCAGATAAAAATAGCCGTTGCCGCTACCGGTAGCGCACGTCACCACGGATACACACGTCATTTCCGAAAGTTCTCACAACCGGCTGATCAAGATAGGCTTCACGTTCCAGAAACGTTCCGCCCTCCACTCCATCCGCGCCGCCTCCCGTGATGATGGGGGCATAAAATCCCACCCATTCGTCAACCAGGGCGGCTTTCAAAAATTCCTTGACCAGGCACCCTCCGGCTTCCAGCAGGATGGTACCTATTTTCTTGTCACTATAAAGATTTTGTAACAATTCCAAATAACTTGAAACATTCTCCACGATCAGGGTACGGTCACGGAATTCATCCGTCAGGCAAACGGAATCCGCAGGTATAGACGCCGCGTCATGAGTCAGGACAATGCGCCAGGGTTGTTCTTTCAGGGGAGAAACGGAACGGTCCGGAGTCCTGATCGTCAGGGAAGGATTATCCAGGCGCATGGTATTTCCTCCCGTAAGAATGGCGTCGCACTCCGCGCGGAGAGTATGCACAAAAGCCCTGGATTTTTCATTCGTCAGCCACTGGGAACGTTCCGGACTGCGTGAAATGCGGCCATCCAGGGACATGGCGCTTTTTGCAACCACCCACGGACGCCCTTCCAGCATGTTCAGCCGGAACCCCCGGATCAAGCGGTCGCACTCCTTTTCCAGAATTCCCTGCGTAACCTGGATTCCCGCACGTTGGAGAATTTCAGCGGCGGCGCCGCGGTGCCTGGGATTGGGATCCTCCGAACCGTAAACCACCCGTTTGAAATGATGTTCCAGAATGGCTTCCGTACAGGGCGGGGTTTTTCCGGCGGTACTGCATGGTTCCAGAGTAACGTACAGGGTGGAATCCGCAAACAGCCCGGCGTTTCCCCTGGCTGTTCCGTCAGCTATGGCATTCCTTTCCGCATGGGGAAGTCCGGCTTTTTCATGGAATCCGGAACCGATTACCCGGTTCCCATGAACAATGACCGCTCCCACACAGGGGTTCGGCGCTGTCAGCCCGACTCCGTTTGCGGCCAGTTCAACGGCCATGTTCATCCAGCGGCCGTCCTGGTCCTCTGTGTTCATGCGGACCTTGTAACACGAATCCCGGAGGGAGGACAACCACGTTGTGTGATTGAAGAATATTAGATTTAACAATATTAAATTCCTTCTTCTTCTACCGTGTGCCTCGTGTGAACAACGTTTTTATCCATTTGGCGTGAAGGAATTGGAAGGCTCAGCAAATGTGAATAAATTCGGCTCATAGAAATGTGGATAACATCTGAATAACTTATTCACACCATACTCACACTTAATTGACGCATCCGTTCACACGGTTATTGGCATGCGGAACGGGGCAGTGCATTCCGTCTTGCAGAGGCGGCGTAAGAAATCATACCATTCATGCATGAGGGTTGCCAGACTGATTTATATTCCGGAGGAGGACCTTACTTTTCCCGCAACGGGCCCTGAAAGGCCTTTCTGCGCCTTTTCCGTGGCTGGGATGAGTATAGCCGCATATTGTGCCTTCCGGCTCCGGGAAGCGGGCTTTGAGACGGTTTTGGAACCGGGAGAAGCCGTTCCGGAGGAAACCGGGGAAATAGTGGAAGTGTCCATGCATGATTTTTCACCGCAGGCCGCCGCGTGGCTTGCCGCCTGCGGGGCAGGGGAGGCGCGGAGCGGGGAAGGACACCTGCTGGCGCGGAAAGGGCGGGGAAACGGCCTGAAACGTGTTTTCACGCGGCAGGAAGCTCCGGTGGAGCGCCTGGTTTACCCCTGGGACCTGCTGGCGTGGCAGGAAAAAGTAATGGAGGGAATGGCAGGAGGGAATTTTTCTACGCGGGAGGGCATTTACGTCACGGGAGCGCTCCGGGTGGGGAAGGGCACCGTGGTGATGCCCGGCGTGGTGGTGGAGGGGAACGTCTGGGTGGGGGACGGATGCAGGATAGGGCCCAATTGTTATTTGCGCGGCTGCGTATCTATCGGAAACGGCTGCGTGGCGGGGCAGGGGGTGGAACTGAAAAACTGCATCATCGGGGATAGCGCCTTTATTCCCCATCTGAGCTACGCAGGAGATTCCATCATCGGTACAGATGTCAACTTCGGGGCCGGGGCAGTGTGCTCCAATTTCCGGCATGACGGAAGGGAGCACAGGATGATGGCGGGTGGCAGGCTGACGGATACGGGGAGGGACAAGCTGGGCGCCGTCATCGGGGATCATGTGCGCCTGGGAGCCAACACCGTCATTCTGCCCGGAAGGGTAGTCCCTCCCGGGACCTGGACCATGCCGGGGGAAGTGTTCACGGGGGCATGAAACGGGCAGGGGCCCCGGAACGCAAAAAGGCCGCATGCGGAGGAACCCCTCCGTCATGCAGCCTTTTAATAATACGTTTCCGGCTTGTAGAAAAAGCGGGAATGGTTCAGCGCCTCCGGCGGCGCATCAGCAGGGCGCCCAGGCCCAGCAGGCTCAGGGAAGCCGTAGCCGCTTCCGGCACGGGGAGCACCACGCCGTCATAAAACTTGATGTTGTTGATATCCATGGTTCCGTTCATGGGGCGCACCTCTCCGAAGGAAGAGCCGAACTGGGAGCCTGTCAGAGCCGGGGAGGACGGATTCCAGCCGGTGATGGTGCCCGCCAGGGCGCCGTTGACGTAAACGGAAAGCGTCTGGGAGGAAAGATCGGAGACAATGCTGAAGTTGTTCCATGTATCCTGCTGGAGGTTTGTCCAGGTCAGGCCCGTGTTAATGTTTCCACCGGTTTGGCCTCCGAATCCCTTGTTATAAAAATAAAGCTCTCCGGCTTCATTGAATTCAAGGACCATGCTGTTGGATTCTCCGGAAACCGTTCCATTGGAATACAGGCTGAAAACGTCTTTCCATGCATTGCCGGTGGAACTCAGGTTTTTCAGGTCAAAACTGACGGTGAAACTGCCTGTAATGTCTGCTATGCCTGATTTGTAGGGGGTGCCGCCGCCGGACCCGCTGCCGAAGGTGGCGTAGTCATTGCCGGCCGTGTAATTGAAGGAGCCGTTCCAGCCGGGAGCGGTTATCTGCGCTCCCTCCGTGGTCCATTCCCAGGAGTAAATGGGAGTAGCTGCGTTTGCCAGTCCCGCCGCGGCCAGTAGGGCCAAAATAATTAATGAACGTTTCACAAAGGTTCTAAAGGTTGTTTATTGCCGCAAATCGCCGGACCCGCAGCTTGAATGAAAAGTACCGGATTCCGAATCCGGGTCCTGCCATTATTCCTGTCTGAACTGCCGAATCCATTAAAAATAGGCGGGATCCGGAAGAAACGCTTTATTCATGCCTTTTTATTTCTCTTATTTTCCCGTAAACTTTACTCCCGTTAATACCTTTATTGTTAAAAAAATGATTTGATTCCGGATTCGGAATCCGCATGACCGGGTCAACAGAAATAGTATTCTCTGAAGAATGGAATTTTAAGAATACTTAAATAATTTGAAAAAATCGTTTCATGCAAGATATGCCCGGAGAAACCACCTATTACTACATATTGTATGCTTTTTAAAAAATACTGCCAAATATTAGGGTTTGACGGAAAAATGGCTTGAACCTCAGAAGGCGTTTGTGAGAGGATGCGAGGCAGATAAAAGCACAGACACATGAAGTTTACCATTTCCAAGCAAGTATTTCTCGACGGTCTGAGACAGGTTGCCAGCGTGGTGTCTTCCAAGACGACGCTGCCGATTCTTTCCAATGTCAAAATTGAAGCTGAAAACGGCCAGGTGCGTTTTACGGCTACGGATCTTGACGTATGCATTACAGGCGTAGTTCCCGCGAACGTGTTGCGCGAAGGCACCGTGACCCTTCCCGCCAAAAAGCTGGTGAGCATCATCAGCGAGCTTCCTGAAGCTGAAGTCCAGGTAGACGTGAACCAGCGCAATCAGGCGACCGTGGAGTGCGGCCGCTCCCAATTCAAGCTGAACGGCCTTCCGGCGGACGAATTCCCCGAATTGCCTTCCTTTGAACAGGCGACCGTCTACCAGGTGGACCAGAACTTGCTGCGCGACTGCATCCGTCGTACGGAATACGCCATTTCCACGGACACCACCCGCTATGTGCTGAACGGCATCTCCCTTTCCTTCCGCAACGGCAAGATGACCCTGGTGGCTACGGACGGCCGCCGTCTGGCCCTGGCGGAAACCGCCCTGGAATTCCCGGAAGAACAGCAGCTGGACGCCATCCTGCCCACCAAGGCCGTCGGTGAACTCCGCCGCCTTCTGGATGAAGTGGGAACCGTCACCGTCCGGTTCACCCGCAATCAGGCCGCTTTTGAAATCAATGATACGCTTTTGATCAGCAAGCTGATTGACGGCAATTATCCGAACTACCGCCAGGTCATCCCGACGGACTGCAAGGAAAGCATTGAACTTCCCTGCGGTGAACTGCTGGAAACGGTGCGTCGCGTGTCCCTCCTCTCCGTGGACAAAAGCACCAACATCAAGCTGAACTTCCGTGAAAACGAGCTGGAAGTGGCTTCCAGCGCGGAGGGCGTGGGTGAAGCCCATGAATCCATGACGATTACTTATGCGGGAAGGCCGCTTTCCATCTCCTTCAATCCGGATTTCTTCATGGCTCCCCTGAAGACGATGGCCGGGGATACGATCATTACGCTGAACCTCATTGATGAAATGAGCCCGGGCGTATTGAAGATTGGTGATGAGTTCCTGTACGTGCTCATGCCGATGAGATCTCCCAACTGATTTTGACTGGTACAAAATCGTTCATACAAGGAACAGGCGCCGTGGAAGCATGGCGCCTGTTTTTTATGGTCTGAAAATGAAAGGGATGGCAGGGTTATTCACATTAATGTTCTACGTGGAACATTTTTCATTTTCCACCAGCCGGGCATAGGAGGGCCGGCTGGTCCCCCCCTCCGGTACCGGAATGGAATCCGGAAGGGCAGGCCCTCCGCATCCCGTTATTCGCTCAACAGCCCCGGAGCGGAAAACAAATCCGGAGCTACGTGGAAGGGATAGGAACCGGAGGCGTGGAGAATGGCTTCCCGGACGGGAGGCAGAGAACTGAAGCAGGCGGATTCCACATCCAGGATGCGGCCGTCTTTCAGTTCAATCATCAAACCCGGCTCCGCTTCATGATCCGGCGTACATCCTATGCGCTCAATCAGTTCCCACGGAATTTCCCTGCGTGAAATGCTGTTGCCCCAGGCAATGGAGGCGGAGGTCACGGTCAGGAAGTATGGCCTGCCCAGAAGGACGGGAAGCCACAGGAATAACAGGAGGGAGCCGAGAAGAAAACTCCACCATCCGGATCCGAAAAAAGCCCAGACCAGGCCGCACCCCAGGGTGCCGAGGAGTCTTCCTCCCAGCCGGTAGCTGCGGTAGGAATAGTAAGTGTTCATGAGTTGCGAAGTCAATGAAGCGTCAGGCGCAGCCGGGGGGCGTGAATCCCCCGCCCGCATTCTGTACGGTACTCCTTCATTCCTGCGAAGACAAGAGGATAAGTCAGGAAATCCAGTCCAGCATTTCACGTGGCACGGAACCCCGGGAGCGGATCAGGGAGAGGAAGGCTTCCTCCATTTCCGGCGGCGGCGGAAAGATGCCCGGCATGGCGCGTCCTGCGGCAAGCTCCACGGCGCCCTGGTTGTGGAGCGCGAGGGGAGGGTCTATGTAGCGCATTTGCGTAGGGTCCGGCAGAATGAAGTTGAGGGGACGCCCTCCATTCAGCATGCGTTCCTTCGGAATCTCCGGTCCCCATTCGTCCTCCACGCCCATATTGGCCAGCAGAACGCCGGAGGAGCACGCCACAGCCGGGTCAATCATCCCTGACAGGGCATGGCGCCTGCCTGTAGCCGTGACGGCGCAGAACGCCTGTTTAACAGCGTTATTGAGAGTTTTCCCGTCCTGTGCATGGATGAAGGAGACGGAGGGTGCGGGAAGGGGCCTTTCCTCCACATCCGCCACGATGACGTTTAAGCCCCGGCTGAGGGCGTGCAGGACGATTCCCCGGCCTACTTTTCCGCAGCCGATGACTACGAGCATGCTTCCCGGGCCGCTTTTCATCCCCAGCGTTTCCAGGGCGCGGAAAAAGCTTTCTCCGGTTCCCAGGCAGGTTTCTATCTGCTTGATTTTTCCGGCGTCCACCATCCACACGGGCTGCGTGCAGCGCGCATAATGCTGCGCTCCGGACCGGGTCAGTTCCACATACCCGCAGCGGCTGGGAACATGGCTGAGCGCCCCGGCGCAGTCCATCACCACGTCATAAGGGCCTTCCGCCTGTCTTGCGTCCACCACGGGTATTCCGTACCGGTCCAGCAGCGCGACCGTTTCCGGGTCGTGGGGCATCACTGGAGAGACCGCTGCCGTCAAGTCCGCTCCCGCCGCCAGCAGGGCGGCGTATTTGGCGCAGGTGTTCCGGAACACGGGGGAAGCGTCAATCACACGGCAACCTTCCAAGGGACGCCTTTTAGCCCATGTGTGATACTGGTGCAGAAGCACCGGGAATTCCTTTTCCTGGTAAAAGGAGGACAAATCTTCCAGAATGCGCGCCGGAGATACAGGCATGGCAAAAATTGTAAGGGTTCTACGGATGAGAGGCAATCTTTCTCTTCTCACGTTGCAGTACCTTCCGCCATTCCGGGCGTTCGTTTGAAGACTTGGTTTTTAATGGATGCCCTACCGAGGAAGAGTTTGTTGTTTTTCATTTCAGCGAAGGGAAAATCAAACTCTGGAGAGGGAGAAAGCCGCAAATGAATGAAAAAAACGTCGATAGAATCATGAATTTTGTAGAAGCAGGTACAGAGATGATAAAGGGGAAAATACGTTTGAACAGGTTTCTTATCGGAAAAACATCGTGATAAATAACTTGTATAGGTGAGGAAAAGCTGGATTATTCTATTTGGTGACAGGATTTTACCCCATTGTTTGATTAAAGATGAAGAAACTGGTCATGAACTGCGTGGAATGCATTATTTTATGCAGTATGATTTTTATGAACCTGTCTCAGGCGCAGGAGGATATGGAGAAGCTCAAACAGGCTGCTGGAATAGTGGACCAGGCGTTGGATGATGGCTTTGGAGTAAACCTATGGGAGATAGTGGAAAAAAATCAGAATATCAGTGAGGACGAAGCTGCGGACATCATGCAGATGCCCTATTACAAGGACAGAGTCGCTGTGTGGGACAGTAGCCTTAAAATGCTGGAAGGAACGGAATTCAGACAAAATGGCCTGAAGGGGCATGCGTCCGGGGCTGTTCAGTTCAATCCGCGGACAGGCGTTGTTCTGCCCGGGTTTGCCATTGGAGGCGGTCGCGATGCAGCCATTTTTACCAGCCAAAGACTGAAAATTGGACAAACCATGTTTTCGTGCTTTCAGTGGTGGGATGAACGTTGGAATCCAGCTGATAATGAATGGGAAGTGGCGGGGGTGGTGGTCAGGCAGGTGGCCGGTTCCCGTGAAGCGGTCATGTTTTTCCTGAATAAGGAAGGAGGGCGATGTTGCTTGCCGTGTGGAGTAGCCGGCATTCTTTACCAAAAGGAGTTGGGCAAAATGGTCGCTTCCTTTTTTGACTGGAACGGCCAGCCGGCCGAATTGAATCAGGCCGGATACCGCGTTTCCCGGGTGGAAGAACCGATGAATGGTTCTCCGCCTTCCTTTTATCTGGGAAGCCACTTGCTGGATATGGACTGGATGCGCCTGGGGCATTGGCGGGAAGGAATGATTTATTTCTTGTGGAGTTACGGAGGCGTAGCAGATTGACGGGAAAGGCGGAAGCATTATTTGTGCTGTCGATGCCTCTGGAAAGAGAGAATGGCATAGAAAAAGGACTGCCTTTCGGGTAGTCCTTTTTGAAATGGATTGCGGAGAAAACAGAGTGTTTTCCGACAGCTTGTTGTGAGTTCCAGTTCCCTATTGCTGTACGGCAGGGGTTTTCTGCACTTCCGGCACGGGCAAAGGCGTTCTCTGGATGGTTACGGGCGTTCCTACGCTGGTTTGCTTGTAGAGAATTTCCGCGACGTTCCGGGGCAGGCGGATGCAGCCATGGGAGATGGGATGGCGACGCACCTTCCCCACGTGCAGGCCCAGGCCCGCGTTGGTAAGCCGCTGCCAGTAGGGCATGGGGGAACCGTCAAAGCGGCCGCCTTCCGGAACGGGGTCCGTAGATTCCGCATTGTAGTTGATGCATTTGCCTTCCGCATCATACATCTTGCCATACAGGTTGGACGCGTGGTCTTCCTTTTTGGAGATGACGGTGTAGTCTCCCGTCTTGGTCGGGTAGGCCTTGACGCCGGAGGAGAGCGGAAAGTCCATGGCAACCAGGCCGTCCACCAGGTACTGGCCCCGCTGCTCGTCCAGGCAGACGAAGATTTTGCGGGATTTCTTCGGCTTGCGGTTCAGCAGGGTGTCATCCTTGTATACGTCATACGTTTTCCGGTAGTCCTTGCGGGCTACAAAGTGGGCATACGTGGAGGGATGGAAGGGGTTTTTGTATTCCGGGACGGATTTGTCCACGGCGCGCGGGTCCGGCAGGGCCGGGTGGCCCTTGCCGGAGTGGGTGCAGGACGTCCACCCCATGAGAACCACGGGGAGGACGGCCAGAAGAAAGAGATGCTTCATAAGCGGTGAAACCGGGAAGGGACCCCCGGATTACTTGGAACGCGGAATCGTCAGCTTCTGGTTGATGTGGATCATGTCGGACTTGAGGCCGTTGGCTCTCTTCAGCGCCTTGACGGAGGTGCCGTTCCTGCGGGCGATGGCTCCCAGCGTATCGCCCTTTTTCACGGTGTAGGTGCGTGCCTTGGGAGCGGGCTTGCGCGTGGTGCTCTTTCTGGCGCTCGTGCTGCGGGAGGATTTGCTGCTGGCCGTGGTCTTCCGCGTGGATGATTTCTTGCTGACGGAAGGCTTGGTGGGCGGATTATAAGCGTAACTGGAAGAGCTGGAGGAGCTCTTTACCGGGCTGTAATGGCCGGATTCATAAGCGGGATCAGAGCTTTCAGCAATCCACGGCGGGATTTCCCCGCTGGCCGGTTCCGCAGTGTCATAACCGCCTGTGGAGGAATTCTGGGTAGAGCAGGAAGAGAAGGGGAGCACCAGCGCGGCAGCGCAGGCGCAGGTAAAAATGAATGGCGCTTTCATGTGTGCCCTGTTCATACTAATTTATGATTTCGGATTCAAGGCGCTAGCGCGGATTGCCGGGATTTTTTTTCAGCCCTTGTCCAGATTATAAAAGGTTTCCGCATTTTGCGTCGTTACGCGGGCCAGCTCATCCAGTTCCATGCCTCTGGAAGCGGCGATGAAACGGGCCGTATGGATGAGATGCGCGGGTTCATTCATGCGGCCCCGGAGGGGTTCCGGGCTGAGGTAGGGGGAGTCCGTTTCCAGCATGATGCGGTCTTCCGGGCACCAGCGCGCGGTTTCCGCCACTACGGGGGCGTTTTTAAAGGTGGCCACCCCGGTGAAGGAGACCATGCCGTCCAGTTCGTCAAAGATTCGCGCGGCCTGGGCCGTGTCTCCGATGAAGCAGTGGAACACGGGGCGCACGCGGCCCGCGTGGTTCCGGGCAATCGCCAGGGCGTCTTCAAAGCTTCCGGAGCCTTTCCGGTCCCGCGTGTGCAGGACAATGTTGAGGCCCAGGCGCGCCGCCAGGTCAAAATGCTGTTCCAGCAGGTCCTGCTGAAGGCGGCGGAAGCTCTCAGCCTCCCAGCCCCGGGGGGCTCCGTGGAAGTAGTCCAGCCCCGTTTCCCCGATGGCGGCCAGGGGGATATCCTGCGCCATCCGGGAAAGACGGTCCGCCCAGCCCTCCGGCGCGTCATGGGCGTCGTCCGGATGGATGCCCAGCGCGCAAAAGACCACGCCCGGGAACTGGCGCGCCCACGCCGCGTTCGCCTCCCAGTCATCCGGGCGGGCTCCCAGCGTAATCATGCGGTCAATGCCTTCCCGGAGGGCATGCTCCACATAGGCTTCCCGGCGGGACTGGTCAAATTGCGCGGAAGCCAGATGGCAGTGCGTGTCAATAATCATGGCGTAAAAACCCTGGCAGGGCAGGGGGAGTCTGTGGATATTTCCCGGTTTTGAAAAGCGCAAACGCAGGGCATGCCTGATTTTTCCTTGCCACGCGGAAGTGAAACGCACAAACTGCCGCGCATGAATTGTACGGCTTTGTGCATGTGCGCCGGCCTGTTGTCGGTGGCTTCCCTTCAGGCAGGAACCCAGCAGATAGAAGCGCCGCAGGAAGGCCCTGTCATCAGTTTCCATCTGGAAAACGACATGTTCGTGGGGGATGACGATAATTATACCAACGGCGTCCGCTTTGCCTGGATGTCCGGCACCACATCCCGGAGCCACTCCTTTTCCGGCATGCTGGGAACGGTGCTGGGGGGCACGAACGCTTCCGCTTCCTGGCGGCGGTTCATGGGCATGAACGGTTCCCCCAACCTGCGCCAGCAGTGGGGACTGGACCTGACCCAGCTCATGTACACCCCGGAGCAGAAGGCTACCTACCCCATTTATAACCAGCATCCCTACGTGGGCAACCTGACGCTGGGCCTCACCTCCCTGGTCAAGAATGAAGACAGGGCCAATTCCCTGGAGCTGCAATTGGGCACCACGGGCACGAATTCCCTGGCGAAAGGCTCCCAGCATTTTATTCATAAGCTGTGGGGCATGGAACAATGGCCCGGCTGGTCCAACCAGCTCCCTGGAGAGATGACGGCCAATCTGTTTTTCAAGCGCTACTACCGCCTGCGCGGACTGGAAAAGCGCTACAGTTCCGGCTTTGAAACGGACGCCCTGGCGTACTGGCACGCGGACGCCGGCACGGTAAAGGTGCAGGCGGGCGGCGGCATGTCCTTCCGCTTCGGCTACAATCTGGGCAATACGTCCCCTGAAAACAGCATCCGCGGGGCTACCAGCGCCGCGCCGCCCTTCGTTTACAACAGGACGAACGTCGCCAACTGGGGGTATTACGGCTATCTTCACGCCGCCGTGCGCGCCGTGGCCCATGACCTGTACCTGGACGGCACGGTGTTCCGCTCCTCTCCGGAGTACGTGAACAAGTATCCCGTGGTGGGGGAATGGGGCTACGGCTTCGGCCTCCGGTACAAGCGCACGGAACTGCTGTTCGGCCTGCACTACATTACCAAGGAGTACACGCAGCAGGAATCCATGCAGTGCGTGGGCGTCCTCCAGTTAAAGCATACTTTTTAACGGCTGCGTTTTCCGCAGGTCGGGCATAAACGCAACGGCAGCTTGCAAAGGGCAAGTTTGCTGTTAGAATTAGAATTGCGGATTCGTATGTAACAGGACAATCCGTTTTTGCATACCAACGTTGACACATATTGACTTCATGAGAACAACCAGATCCTGGCTTTTATCCTGTACCGCGCTGGCGGTAGGCTCCGCCATGTGCGGCCTCGGAGCCCCGGGCGATTCCGCCCCCGCGCCCGCCCCTACCGGGCTGGAATGGGAGCAGGAACAGAACCTGCATTTGAACAAGGAGGCCCCCACGGCCTTTTTTGCGTCTTTCAGCGATTTGCAGTCCGCCCTGAAAGTGCTGCCTGAAAACAGCAAGTGGCGCAAGTCCCTGAACGGACAGTGGAAGTTCCACTGGGCCAAGGATCCCCAGAGCCGCCCGGCCGATTTTTACAAGCCGGATTACGACGTGAAGGACTGGAAGGAAATCAAGGTGCCCTCCTCCTGGCAGACGCAGGGCTACGGCACCCCCATTTATTCCAACCAGCCGTACCCCTTTGAACGCTCCTGGCCCTATGTGATGAAGGAGCCTTCCAACAAGAATTACACGTCCTACAAGGAACGGAACCCCGTAGGCTCCTACCGCCGCACCTTTGAAGTGCCCGCGGACTGGGACGGCAGGGAAGTGTACATGCAGTTTGACGGCGTGGATTCCTTCTTCTACCTCTGGATCAACGGGCAGTACGTGGGCTTTTCCAAGGATTCCCGCAATCCGGCCCGCTTTGACATCAGCCCCTACCTCAAGAAGGGGGAGAACGTGGTGGCCGCGGAGGTGTACCGCCATTCCGACGGCGCGTACCTGGAATGCCAGGATATGTTCCGCCTGTCAGGCATTTTCCGCAACGTCTCCATTTTTGCGGTGCCGAAGGTCCACATCCGCGACTTTTTCGCGCAGACCAATCCGGTGGACCAGAGAGACTGGGCCCTGAACATTGACCCCGCCAAGCCCGGCACCATGAACGGGGACTGGCGCCTCCAGGTGGACGTGGACGTGCGCAACCTGTTCCCGGCGACCGAGAAGCTGGAAGGGTGCACCGTATCCATGGCCCTGTATGATGCCGCCGGCAAGCTGGTGGAGCCCGTCAAGCCCAAGGACGCCCCGTATGACGGCGTGCTGGAAAAGCCCCTGCGCATCACCGGCATGAAGGATTTCAAAACTTCCCTGCTGGGCATTTACGCCAAGCCCCGCCTGTGGTCTGCGGAGGATCCCAACCTGTACACCCTGGTGCTGACGCTGAAGCGTGACGGCAAGACGGAGGAAATGGTTTCCTCCCGCGTGGGCTTCCGCAACGTGGTGATCAAGGACAGCGTGTTCCTGGTGAACGGCCAGCCGGTGAAGGTGAAGGGCGTGAACCGCCATGAAAGCCATCCGGAAACCGGGCATTACGTGACTCCGGAGCAGATGGAGGAGGAAGTGCAGATGATGAAGCGCGCCAACATCAACCACGTGCGCTGCTCCCATTATCCCGCGGACCCCTATTTCTACTACCTCTGCGACAAGTATGGCATTTACGTGCAGGATGAGGCCAACATCGAATCCCACGGCTACTACTACGGCAAGGAATCCCTTTCCCATCCCATCGAATGGATGCCGGCCCACGTGGACCGCATCATGGCGATGGTGGAACGCAACAAGAACCACCCCAGCGTGATCATGTGGTCCCTGGGGAATGAGGCCGGCCCCGGCCAGAATTTCCGCAGCGCGGAAAAGATGGTGAAGGCCAGGGACATGTCCCGCCCCACCCACTATGAACGCAACAACGACATCGTGGACCTGGGCTCCAACCAGTACCCCTCCGTGGACTGGACGCGCTCCATGGCGGCCAACAAGAACTTCCCGAAGCCCTACTACATTTCCGAGTACGCGCACAACATGATGAACGCCATGGGCAACCTGGCGGACTACTGGGAGGCCATCGAGTCCTCCGACCGCATCATGGGCGGCGCCATCTGGGACTGGGTGGACCAGGGCCTGTACAAAACCCTGCCGAACGGGGAAAAGATGCTCGCCTACGGCGGCGATTTCAACGACCATCCCAACAGCGGCCAGTTCGTGTTCAACGGCACCATCCTGGCGGACCGCACGCCGGAACCGGGCTACTTTGAAGTGAAGCACGTCTATCAGAACATCTCCACGTCCCTGACGGACGACGGCAGGATTTCCATCTTCAACAAGAACTTCTTCACGGACCTGACTCCGTACGACATCACCTGGACTCTGACGGAGAACGGGAACGTGGTCGCGGAAGGCAAGCTGGATACGCCGCCGGCCGGGCCCCGAGAAAAGATCGTGGTGCCCGTGCCGGACATCCCGCAGCTGAAGAACCGGAAGCCGGGAGCGGAATACGCCCTGCGCATCGGCTACAAGCTGAAAAAGGACAAGGACTGGGCCGGGAAGGGCTATGAACTGGCTTTTGACCAGCTCCAGCTTCCCGTGCAGGGAGACCTTCCCATGTTCAAGGCTCCTGCCGGCAAGGTAACCCTCAGCGCGGACAAGCACACCGTGTCCGGCAAGGATTTCTCCGTGCAGTTTGACGCGGCCACCGGGGAACTGGCCCAGTTCACCGTGAACGGCAAGCCCCTGTTCAAGACGCCCATGGCGGTGAACGCCCTGCGCGCCGCTTCCAGCAATGAACCGGGCGTCATGGCCAAGAGCATGGCCAACGGCCTCCGTGAACTGAAGCATGAACTGCTCAGCTATGAAGCCGTGGACAACGGCAGCAGCGTCACCGTCAAGCAATCCGTCAAGGTCAGCGGCAAGCAGGCTGAAAACATCAGCGGCTATGGCGACACCAAGACCTCCATTACGCCCAAAAAGCAGCCCCTGAATGACACGAACACCCATTTCATCAACAATCTGGAATGGACCATCTACCCGGATGGAACCGTCGTCTGCCAGTCCGTGCTGCTGCCGCGCGGCAATCCCCTGGAGCTGCTGCGCCTGGGGTATGAGCTCCAGTTGCCGGCGAACATGGGCAACGTGACCTATTACGGCCGCGGGCCGGAGGAAAACTATGCGGACCGCAAGAGCGGCATGCCTCTGGGCGTGTACAAGACGACGGCCCGGGATTCCTTCTTCCCGTACGGCAGGCCGCAGGACTGCGGCAACCATGAAGACACCCGCTGGGTGGCCGTCACGGATGACAAGGGGCAGGGCCTGCTCTTCGGTTCCGTGGGCGCCCCGTTTGCCTTCTCAGCCATTCCCTACACCACGACGGACCTGATTCTGGCCAACCACCCCGTGGAGCTGCCCAAGACGACGGACAAGACCGTACTGGTCCTCTCCTCCGCCACGCGCGGCCTGGGGGGCGCCTCCTGCGGCCCCGGCCCCATGAGCAGGGACATCATCAAGGCCAACAAGCCCTATCCGCTGTCCTTCTTCATGCGTCCCGTTACGGCCAAGTCCTACAAGGGTGAAATCCGCGTGCCCGCGGCCCAGCTGGACATGACCATGCTGACCCGCACGGACAAGTACACGGTCAAGAGCGTGACCAGCCAGGAACAGGGCGAGGCGGACGCCGAGTTCGCCATTGACGGGGATCCCGGCACCTTCTGGCACTCCGAGTACAATAAGACCGTGACCAAGCACCCGCACGTGCTGGCCGTGGACCTGGGCAAGGAGCGGGAGTTCTCCGGCATTACCTACCTGCCCCGCCAGGACGGCAGCAGCAATGGCCGCGTGAAGGATTATTCCGTGGAAGTGAGCACGGACGGTGAAAAATGGCAGCCTGCCGCCAAGGGCGCCTTCCCGGACAGCGCGGACCTTCAGGAAGTGAAGTTCCAGACGCCCGTCAAGGCGCGCTATTTCCGCTTCTCCGCCCTCAGTGAAACGCAGGGCCGGGATTACGCCGCCGTAGCGGAGCTGGACATCATTCCCGTCAAGAAGTAACCTCTGCGGGGTCAACCCGTTTAAACAGGCGCCCCGCCGCTCTTCAGGAGCGCGCAGGGCGTTTTTTGTCCTCCCATGATGGAGCCACAAACCCGTGCGGCGGCTGGTGCCGGACCGGGCGCCTCTGAACGTATCTTTTAAAAATCAGCACGGCTTGCAGCCGCAGGGTTAATTGCTGTGCAAGGCGTGCAGCGTTTCCGGACGGCGCATTTAAAGCAGCGGGAGCCCGCTAAAAAGCCTCCGCACAGGGATGTTCCCGTGCGGAGGCCAAAGGGGGTAGGAAAAGCGCTCTACCGCCGTCTGCGCATCATCAGGGCCGCCAGGCCCAGCAGGCTCAGCGTAGCGGTGGCGGGTTCGGGAACCACAAGGTTGAAATCATCTCCCAGGAGGGGAGTGGCGTACCAGTCATAGTCTTCGGCAGCGGCTTCCTCCCGTGAGCCGAAGAAGAATTGCATGTCGTCTCCCACCACTCCCGGGTACAGGGCCAGTTCCCCTGTCGTCACGTTCCGGAACGCAACCATGGAAAACTCGGCGGGGGAATCAGCGCTGGTGATCAGCAGGACAATGGGCTTTCCTTCCAGTCCGGAGGTGATGGTGCCGGAAAGGGAGAATTGGCCGTTACTGGTGATGGTGCCGGGATATTCCGGAGAGACGGAGGGAAGGCTGCTGGCGAAGCTCTGCCGGATTTCCACCATCTGGCTGTAGGTCAGCTGGTCCACGGGCGTGTTGTCCCTGGACCATTGGATGTTTCCGTTAACCAGGTCAAAGGACCAGGTACTGCTGGTCAAATGGCCGAGCATGGCGGACCCGTTTTCCAGGGAATGTCCGGAAGCGTCAAAAATGGGCGTAATGGGGGCGTCTCCGTAGTCGTTTTCATTATAAACGGAGAGAGTCGTGGCGGAGGCGGCTCCGGTCAGGATCAGGCCGGCGGCGGCGCACAGCAGGAAGGAATGTTTCATCATGGTAATCAATAGTTATTGAGGATTGGACAGGGTAGTTGTCTGAACAGTTGTACAGGCGGGAAGCCTGGTGCCGGAAAGGACATTCAGGATGCCTTCCACCATGGTGGAGGATACGTTTTCACCCGTGTTCCTGTTTTTCCACTGGCTGGAGGAGGAATCGTAATAACACGGTTCCAGGGGGCCACCGGCGGTGAGGGGCACGTAAACCACGTCACCGGCAGGGTCGGGCAGCGCCGTGTGGAGGAACGTGCTGTGAAGCGTCTGGGGAACGGCCAGCCCCGTATGGAGCAGCGTGCCTTCCTGGGAGAGCAGAAGCTTCTGGTGCTTCTGCACCACTTCCCCGATGACGAAAGCCTGCACGTCGTTGCCCGCCTTCCGGACGATTTTGAGAGGTTCATGATTGAATACGGGGAGAAGGCCCATGTCATCCCGGGAACCGCGGCGCATCCATTTGTTGTCCGCCGCAGAGTGGTAAACTGCAATCTGGATGGTAGGCGACGTGGAAATATAAACGGAATCCGCCGTGCCGGAAGTGCCGCTTTTCAGGCTGAACGTATTGTCGGCGCCCAGAACATCGTTCAGGGTGCGCGCCTTGCGCAGGACGTAGGAAACCGGCTTGGTGTTTTTAACCAGGTCTGCCGTGATTTTATCGTCTACGGTCACTTGATTCCCCGTCCAGGAAGGGGCGGGCTTTTTCCACGCATCCCTGTTGAGGGGGAGGGCCATTGCCTCGTCTCCGAAAATGAGTTCCAGAATATAGGCGGAATCCGCATTCATCAGGTCATTGAAATTGACGTCCGGGTCCGTGATCGTAATTTTATTACCGGAAACGGTAATGTTGCTTTCCTCAAGCGTGTGCCGCATCAGGGCTTCCGGGTGCACCCCCAGCCCCAGATATCCGGTGGTCTTGGCGTGCAGGTCCGTCTGAATGTAGCCGCAGGGCGTGCTGTAAGCCGTTTCCGCCTGTGTGGAAATGGCCGTTCCCGACAACAGGGCGCAGGCGCAGAAAGAGGCTGGCAGGCAATGTACCGGATTCATGAACATTAAATCATTAAGAGGAAAGGGAATGATTTGTCAATTAAGAAAGGAAAAAACATTCCGGTTTTTTAATTTTATTTGTTAGAGAGAATGTTCCGCAGAGAGGGAGGCATGGCGGCTCCTGCCGCGTGCCAGGGACGCGGAAGGCGATGAAATAACTGGTTTCAGGCGCTCCGGCGGCATTTCCCCGCCGCTGGCAGGAGCGCAGGACTGTCCGGAGGGCTTTTTCCTCCCTCAGCCGGAAGGTTCCCTGTGCCGCGGGCGGTTTTGCCCTTAAGGCGTGTTTTCCCCTTCCCGGGAGATTTTCAGGTGCAGGAAGCGCCTCCGGGGGGCTTCCGCCTTCATGGGAACGGTATCCCGGAACGAGGCGGAGCTTTTGCCCTCCGTCTCCACTTCCGTTATTTCCTCCCAGGTGCGGAGGTCCTCGGAGGCTTCCACCAGATGCCTGATTCCCGTGGCTTCCGGATTGACGGGCCAGTCCAGAACCAGGAAGGTGTCACCGCCCGCTTCCTCCGTGGAAACCTGCACCACGCTCCCGCTGGGCTTGAGAGGGTCCAGGCCCGTGGCGTATTTCAGCAGGTTGGGAATACCGTCTCCCGCAGGGGAGTCATTGGGCCCCGTTTGGTCTGCTGCCGGGTCACGGGAGGTGATTTCATCCTCCTTCCATTCATTCCAGGTGCGTTTTTGCCCCCGCTGAACCACAGTGGCGGAGCGGACGGTTCCGAAGGAGGAAAAGGAGAGTCCGGCCGTGCGGGAGCTTTCACCGGGATTGGCCGCTGCGGCAATGGATACGGTTCCATTACCCGTTTCCGCGCCCTGCGTTCCGGTGATGTTCAACCAGTCCGCCGTTTTGGAAACCGCCCACGCGGCGTCACAGGTGACGGAAAAAATGGCTGTTCCCCCGTTTTTGGGCAGAACGTGGGCGCCGGGAGACACGGTCAGGGCGGGTGCCCGGCCGGACTGGATGACGGTGACCACGGCCGGCTGGACGCCGGGAACGGTAACGGTTATGGCGCCGGTGCGTTCTCCCGCGCCTTCCCAGCGGTTTACGCTGTAGGTGACTGTGCCGTTTCCGGAGCCGGAAGCCGGAGAAACGGTGATCCAGTCTGCGGAGGAGGAGGCCGTCCAGGAGCCATCACTGGAGACGGTGAACGTGGAGGCCGTTATTCCTTCCGCCTCCACGCGGATGGTTTGTGCGGCGGCGGGAACGTCCAGGGTGGGGAGGAATTCATGATACGGAATGCGGAGGAAGAAGATGTTTTCATCTCCGGCGAGCCCTTCGTAAAGCACGCCGATGTGGCCGTCCCCCGTTTCGCAGATGTCGGAATAGCCGCAGGAGGGGCGGGAATCATAGAGAACCTGGCGGTTCGCGGGCCACGTAGCGCCTTCGTCAAAGGAGGCCTTGAGGGTCATCAGGGCGCGGGGGGCGGAAGTTTTATCAGGGTTGGAGAAAAGGATGGCCCTGCTGATATTTCCGGAGTTTTCCACGGCAAGCTGGCTGGCCTGGCAGGCGGCGGGTTCCGGCAGGGCTTTCAGGCTGGTGGCATGGGCCGTCCATGTCTCCCCCATGTCGTCCGTCGTGAAAACCTTCCGGTACCCGCTCTTGTTTTCATTGCGGGCGTTGAGCATCAGGCGCCCGTCGCTGAGTTCCGTGACCACGCATTCGCTGGAACTGGCCCCGATGCCGAGCGTGCCGGATTTTCCGGTATCCGCGCTGATCCAGGTCTGGCCGCGGTCCAGGGAATAAATGATGCAGGACTGGGGCGTTCCCGCGCCGCTGGTGCCCGTCCATATCTGGGAAGGGAAGACGATGGGGCGCACGCCATTGACCGTTTTCTTCATCGTAATGCCGTGGCCCGGCCCCTGGAAGAAGGATTTCCAGGCCCTGTTCTTGATGTCCTTGTTAATGCTCCGGGGCTTCATTTTCACGAACTCCCCGGTATCCGGGTCCACGGAACCCCACGTCTGGCCGTTATCCGTGCTGTACGCCACCACGTACTGGGCGGTTTCCAGGCTTTCCACGTCCACGTTGGCCTTGGAGGAGGCCAGCCCGTGCCTGGCGATGCCTGCCACCCACAGGGTGCCGTTGACTTCATCCAGCAGGATGCAGGGGTCGCTGACGCCGTAGCCGGAGTTGTAATCATTGGCGGAATTGCTCGTGGGGTTGAAGTTGACGGCCACGTTGACGGGCGTCCAGGTGCGTCCGTTGTCCATGGAGCGGCTGCACCCCATGTCAATGTTGGCCTGCATGTCGTTCCGGCCGTCGTAGCGGATGTCAAAGACGGAGACCAGATCCCCGTTCCCGGCGCGCACAATGCCCGGAATGCGGAATTTCCTGGAGGTCTTTCCTTCCGTGGGGCCTCCGTAAACGGGATCGTTCCCCTTGGCGATGGCATAGCCTATCCGCTGCCGCGCCGTCACTCCGTCAGTGAAATCCGTCGTTTCCCCGTTCACGGTGACGGAGGCGATCCTGGCGCCCACCTTGTGGTCCATGCTGGCGGAATCCTTAAGCTTGACGCTGACCCAGAAGTAGTATTGCTGGCCGTCCGTGAGCGCCCCGGAAGTGACGGGAAAGGTCATGACGGGAGCCGGCGGCTGGGCGGGGCTGGCCAGGATGCCCGGGGAGCTCATGGCGCCGTGGCCGCTGCTGCCATAGGCGGGAGCGGAGTAAATGTTGCTGGCGTCTCCGGTGTAAAGGGAGACGCTTTCAATGTCTCCCAGGTCGTCGGACGGGCTCATGTCCACGGTGACGGCCATGCCGGCATAAGTGGCTGGCGTTTGCGTCAGGGAAAAGCGGAGGATGCCGTTGGCCTCCATGCGGATCATGGCCGGCCACGCTTCTGCGGCGCTGGAAAAGGGCTTGAACTCGGAAAAGGCCAGATCATCCAGGAGGACGCCCGTGTTGGCGGGGGCCTCGCAGCGGAAGATAAGGCCGGCGGTGCCGGAGGGGATCATTCCCTCCACTTGCTGGGTCATGGGGCTGCCGCCCGTTTTCAGGGAGGAGCCGTCTGCCACCAGCGTTTCATTCCCTTCCCGGTCCACGGCATGGATGGTGAAGGAGAAGGGATTGGAGGCCGTCCAGCGTTCCCCTCTCAGGGAGAGTATTTTTTTAACGGCCAGGGGAGCGGGCAGCGTCAGCGTGGCCGTACTTGTCATTCCGGCTCCCCTGCCTGTGAGCCGCAGGCAGTTGGGCTGGGAAGACCAGCGGTTATTGGCGATGGCGGCATGCCCGCTTTCCGCCGTCATGGTTCCCAGGGCGGTGGACAGGGAGGTGAAACCGCCCGTCTGGAAGGAATCAAAGTTTTCAGAAACGGGCTCGGACGCCCGCAGCGCCATTCCGGCGCCCAGGTACAGGAGGAGCAGGGCGGCGGCAGAGGCAAAGGTACGGCGTAAAGGGTGGAAGGTGCTCATGGTGGGAGAGAAAAAGATTCCAAAATACGTAATAGCGAAAAGGAAGAAGAAAGAAAACACAAATGGGGAAGAGCGGTGGAAATTAATAAAATTTTAACGTTTTTTCTGGTCTGTTTTATTTGCTCCGCGAACGCGGTTCCACTAAAATGAATCCGTTTAAAAGACGGAGATCATCAGGCCCCCTTTTTTCCATGTTTTCAGAAGCGCATCCGGACAGCCAGCGGGCGGACAGGATTCTGGCCTCCATCCGGAGGGAGGAAGCCCGTTCGGGCCGCGGTCTGCTGAAAATTTTCTTCGGCATGGCGCCGGGCGTGGGGAAGACGTACGCCATGCTGGAAGCGGCCATCCAGGCGGCTGACAAAGGGGTGGAAGTGGTCATCGGCGTGGCGGAGTCCCACGGACGGGAGGATACCATGAGGTTGATCGGCAGGCTGCCGCGCCTTCCGATGAAGAAGGTGGCATACCGTGGCGTGGAGATGGAGGAATTTGACCTGGAGGAAGCCCTGCGCCTGAAGCCCCGCCTGATTCTGGTGGACGAGCTGGCGCATACGAACGTGCCCGGCCTGCGCCATAAAAAGCGCTATCAGGACGTGGAGGAGCTTCTGGCTGCCGGAATTGACGTATACACCACCCTGAACGTCCAGCATCTGGAAAGCCGCGCGGATACCGTTCAGGACATCACCGCCGCTCCGGTGCAGGAAACCGTACCGGATTCCGTGCTGGCGGAGGCGGATTGCATCCAGCTGGTGGACATTGCCCCGGACCAGCTCCGCGCCCGTCTGAGGGAGGGGAAGGTGTATGGCGCCCCGCAGGCTTCCGCCGCGCTGGACCATTTTTTCAGGGAGTCCAACCTGACGGCGCTCCGGGAGCTGGCCCTGCGCATCATGGCGGAGAAAGTGGACCATGAACTGACGGAGGTGCGCACCATTTCCGGAGACCGCTCCATCTGGCGCAGCGGGGAACGGTTGATGGTCGCCGTGGGGCCCAGCCCGTTTTCCGCCCGGCTGGTGCGCTGGACGCGGCGCATGGCTTACGCCCTGAACGCCCCGTGGATTGCCCTTTCCGTGGATACGGGCGTGCCGCTGTCTCCCGAACAGCAGCAGCGGCTGGACGCCAATCTGGAGCTGGCGCGCCGCCTGGGAGCGGAGGTGGTCGTAATGCCGGGTTCCGACCTGGCGGAAACGCTGCTCCGCATGGCCTTCCTGCGGAATGTGAGCCAGATTGTGGTGGGCAAGCCGCAGGAATCCTACCTGTGGGGGCTTTTGCGTCCTATTTCCCTGGTGGATAAACTGGTGAAGGGCAGCGGGCAGATTGACATTTACGTGGTTCCGGCCGCTCCGGGAACGGGAAGGAGCCGTTGGAAAAGCTGGCACCGGGAGAGGGAAAGAAACGGCAGGGATTACTGGCTGGCCGCGGGCGTGACGGCGGCGGTTACGGTGCTGGGGCTGCTGATGGCGGCGTTTACGGGATATTTTGCGCCGGGTTTTCTTTATCTGGCCGGCGTGGTGGGGCTGGGATTTTTCATCCGTTCCCGGTGGGCCGTGCTGATGGCCGCCGCGCTGAGCGCCCTGCTGTGGAACCTGCTGTTCATCCCTCCGGTCCTGACGTTCAAGATAGAGCGGCTGGAGGATGCCCTGATGTGCGTGTTTTTCTTCCTGGTGGCCCTGTCCACCGGACGTCTCACGTCACGGCTGAGGGTGCGTGAGCAGGAGGAGCGGGAACGTGAAAAGAAGACGAACGCCCTGTTCCTGTATTCCCGCGCGATTGCCTCTGCGGCGGATGTTCCGTCCCTGGTCTCCGTGGCCGTGGCCCAGATGAGCCAGATCATGGGAGTGCGGATGGCGGCGATGGTCCCCGTTCCCGTCAGCCCCGGTCTGAAGCTTTGTGAAACCGGGGAGGCTTACCCCATGGATGAAAAGGAGTGGGGCGTGGCTTCCTGGTGTTTTAAGCACCGGCAGGCTGCGGGCAGGTTCACGGATACGCTCCCGGTGGCGGAAGGATTTTATTTTCCAATGATGTCCGGGGAGCGCTGCATGGGCGTGCTGGGCGTGAAGGTGGAGGACGGGGAACGCCTGACCGTGGGCCAGAGGGATTTGCTGGAGAGCATGGGCGCCCAGCTGGCGCTGGCGCTGGAACGGGAGGAATGGCGCGCGGAGCGTGCGCAGAGGAGGCTCATGGAGGAATCTGAAAAGTTGCACCGTTCCCTGCTGGACAGCGTCTCCCATGAGTTCAAGACGCCGCTGGCAGTTATTGAGGGCGGCTGTGAGAAGCTGGCGGGGCGCGCCGCGGCGGCGGAAGAACGGGAGGAGTTCACGGAGATCATGGCGGCGGCCCGCCGCCTGCGCCGCCTGGTGAAGAATTTGCTGGATGTAACGCGCCTGGAGTCCGGCGCGCTGAGGCCCCGGCTGGACTGGTGCGACCTGGGGGACGTGGTGGAATGCGCCCTGGCGGCTACCAGGGAGGCCCGCAGGAACCATCCGGTTTCCGTCTCCCTGCCGCCGGATTATCCGCTGGTGAAGGCGGATTTTTCCCTGATGGAGCAGGTGCTGGTCAATCTGCTGCTGAACGCCTGCGTGCATACTCCCGCGGGAACCCCCATGACGCTGAAGGGCGGCGCCGATCCCGTGCGCGGCCAGGTATGGCTGGATGTCCATGACCTGGGGCCGGGCATCCCCCCGGAGCTGGCGGAAAGTATCTTTGAGCGTTTCCGGACCACGCGCCCCGGCGGCCTGGGCCTGGGGCTTCCCATCGTGCGCGGTTTCATGGAGGCGCAGCGGGGAACTGTCACCCTGGTTCCCGTTCCCGCCGGAACCTGTTTCCGTCTTGTCCTTCCCCTGGTGGAGCATGATCATGTTCCTGAAGAATAACCCCCCCCCTCCCTTGTGTTATGAACGACCTTCCCGCAGATATCCTGATTATTGATGACGAACGGCAGATACGCCGTCTCCTGAACCTGACGCTGACCGGCGCAGGCTACCATGTCCGCGAGTGTGAAAATGGCCAGCTTGGCCTGAGCGAGACCGCTCTGAAGCGTCCGGACGCGATCATCCTGGACCTGGGCCTTCCGGACATCAACGGCCTGGAAGTGCTCAAACAGCTCCGGGAATGGACGCAGGTTCCCATTCTGATTCTGACGGCCTGGGACAGGGAAGATGAGAAGGTGGACGCCCTGGACGCCGGAGCGGACGATTACCTGACCAAGCCGTTCAGCGGCCGGGAACTGCTGGCGCGCCTGCGCGTGATGCTGCGCCGGAACCGTCCGGGCACGGAGCCCTCCGTATTCCGGCTGGGGTCCATCATTGTGGACCTGAGCTCCCGGCGCGTGGAGAAGGGGAAGGAGGAAATCCATCTGACCTCCAAGGAATACGGCATTCTGCGCCTCCTGCTGCTTCATCAGGGCAAGGTGATGACCCACCGCCAGCTTCTCCGTGAAATCTGGGGCCCCCAGCATGAGGAAGATACGCACTACCTGCGGGTGCACATTGCCCACCTGCGCCAGAAGCTGGGGGATTCCGATCCGGAAAACCGCCTCATCCGCGCGGAATCCGGCCTGGGGTACAGGATTGCGGCGGACGGAGCTGAATAAATCTTTTTCCCATTCCCGCGGGCCGGGAAAGGCTGTGGCCTTCCACCCGTGGAAGCCGGGAAATATATTTTTTCATAACGGTTGAGGGGCATGGCTTAACTTCACGCAGGTCAATATACTGTGTAGGATTCAGGACGTATTCGATACGTCTTTATGAAGATTACACACACCGCAAGAAACATAGGGGCCGCAGTCCTGGGCTGCGCCATGATGGCAGGAACCGCCTGCATGGGCGGGGAAACGGCCTCTCCCTCCCTGGCCAACGCGCAGGAGGCTGCCATCCCTTCTACGGACACGGACTGGGCTTTCTCCCTTTCCGCGGGTTGGTCCAGCAAATACGTGACGGAAGGGCTGGACTGCCTGCCGGGCAGCGGCATCTGGGAAGTGGCTCCGGGCATCTCCTGGAAAGACCTTACGCTCAGCGCCTGGTACGCCGGGGGGATTCCTCCAATTATGACGAGCTGGACCTGGTTCTGGGTTACGCCTGGAAGCTGGGGAAATGGACCGTCAATCCCTGGTATGAGCACCAGTTCTATTTCACGCAGGACTACAATGTAGCCAATCCGGCCCTGACCGTCTCCTATGCCGTGACGGACTGGCTGACCGTAGGGGCGGAAACCCAGGTGAAGGTGGAACACCAGGATTTTGAAGCCTATTACAGCGCCTTTGTGCAATTGGAATGGTCCCCCGTGGAAAACGTGACCGTGACGCCCATGGCCAGGTATGGGTACAACGGCGGTTATAATGTGGACTATGACGACGGCTCCAACTGCATTGACTGGAGCCTGGGCGTAACGTGGAGGTTTGCGGAACATTATTCCCTTTCCGGCTCCGTCAATTATTCCCAGGCGGCCACGGTGCTGCGCCGCAGGGACGCCGGGGACGAGTTCTGGGTGGGCTTCCGCCTGGGCGTGGAATTCTGACGGCGTACTGGCGGCATGAAAAACGGCTGCCGGAGGGAAATTAACAATTTCTTGATGTCCGGCAGCCCCTTGTTAACTACCCGGAATTCCGGAACATGTATAAAATTGCGTTATGTCCTCACACGACTTGTTAATCATTGTCCTATTCATAGGCATACTGGTCGCCTTCACCCCGTTGCTCGGGAAGTGGCTGGCGAATGTTTTACAGGGAAAGCGGAGCTGGCTTTCCCCGATTCTGGGTCCCGTGGAGCGCTGCGCCTACCGTGTGGCCGGCGTGGACCCCTCCCGCGAAATGGACTGGAAAAAATATCTGACGGCCGTTCTTCTGTTCAACGCCGCCGGATTCCTCATCCTGTTCCTTTCCCTGCTGTGCCAGCAATGGCTGCCGCTGAATCCCGCCGGCACGGAAAACATGCGGTGGGACATTGCCCTGAATACGGCCATCAGCTTCATGACCAACACGAACTGGCAGTTCTACTCCGGCGAAGGGCCGGAAGGCATCAGCTACTTTGTCCAGATGACCGGACTGGGCGTGCAGAACTTCGTCAGCGCCGCCACGGGGCTTGCCGTCATGGCCGCCCTGATCCGCGGGCTGAAGAGGAAATGCGCTTCCACCCTGGGCAACTTCTGGGCGGACCTGACGCGCAGTACCTTGTACTTCCTGATCCCGATTTCCGTGGTCGTTGCGCTTCTGCTGGTCTCCCAGGGGGTGGTGCAGTCCTTTGACGGACCCGCCGCCGTACCGGGCATGGACGGCGTGGAGCAGGTGATTCCCAACGGTCCGGCGGCCTCCCAGGTGGCCATCAAGCAGCTGGGGACGAACGGCGGCGGCTTCTTCGGGAACAACAGCACGCACCCCTTTGAAAACCCCACGCCGTTCAGCAACATGGTTGAAATGCTCTCCCTGCTCCTGATCGGCTGCGCCTGTCCGTACGCCTACGGCGTGATGATCGGGAAAAAAAAGCAGGGCTGGATCATCTTCGGCGCCATGATGCTTCTGCTCGTGGCGACCATCGGGCTTTCCCAGTGGGCGGAACACGCGGGGAACCCGCTGTTCCCCGGCATGGAAATGCTGGAAGGCAAGGAAGTGCGCCTGGGCGTGACGAACAGCTCCCTCTGGTCCGTGGCTACCACAGCCTCCTCCAACGGCTCCGTGAACTGCATGCACTGCAGCATGTCCCCGCTGGGCGGCGGCATTGCCCTGTTCAACATGCTGCTGGGTGAAGTGATCTTCGGCGGCCTGGGCTGCGGCCTGTACGGCATGCTGATGTTCGCCATGATCACCGTGTTCCTGTGCGGGCTGATGGTGGGGCGCACTCCCGAATTCCTGGGCAAAAAAATTGAAGCGCGGGAAGTGCGCTGGTCCATGGTGGGCGTTCTGCTGCCCGGCATAGCCGTCCTGCTTATGAGCGGACTGGCCGCCGCTACGGAAGTGGGGCGTGAATCCATCTGCAATGCCGGACCCCACGGGCTGACGGAAATCCTGTACTGCTTCGGCTCCCAGGCCGGGAACAACGGCAGCGCCTTTGCCGGCCTGGCTGTGGGGGATACGCCTTTCTATTCCGTGCTGGGCGGCCTGGCGATGCTGCTGGCCCGCTTCGGAGCCATCATTCCGGTGATGATCATTGCGGGCAGCATGGTATCCAGGAAAACCGCGCCTCCGGCCCAGGGCACCATGGCGACGGACAACCTGATGTTCATGGTC
The DNA here is from genome assembly GCF_002884975.1 of Akkermansia muciniphila. NCBI lineage: Bacteria > Pseudomonadati > Verrucomicrobiota > Verrucomicrobiia > Verrucomicrobiales > Akkermansiaceae > Akkermansia > Akkermansia muciniphila. The sequence continues at coordinate 482,165 of NZ_PJKB01000003.1, forward strand.
CTGCTGGTGGCCGTGGTGCTGGTTGTAGGCGCCCTCACCTTCTTCCCGGCCCTGGCCCTGGGGCCCATTCTGGAGCATCTGCTCCTGTATTCGGGAACCATGCTGTAAGGCGCATCCACCAACAATTCAGATTTTACGATGATGAAAGAAGAAAAAAAGAATCAATCCTGGTGCAACGGGGCCATGCTGAAAACGGCCTTCCGGGACGCGCTGCGCAAATTTGACCCGCGCGCCCTGTCCAAAAACTTCGTGATATTCGTCACGGCCATCGGGGCCCTAGTTGCCACGGTTGTCCTTATCCGGGATGCGGCCGCCGGGGAGCCCTTCGGCTTCACCCTGCAAGTCACTCTCTGGCTCTGGTTCACCGTCCTGTTCGCCAACTTTGCGGAAGCATTGGCGGAAGGCCGCGGAAAGGCCCAGGCGGACGCCCTGAAAAAAATGCGCGTCTATGTGAACGCCCGTCTGCTGACGGACAAGGGTACGGAGGAAATAGTCTCCGTTTCCGAGCTGCGCAAGGGGCAAAAAGTGCTGTGCGAGGCCGGAGACATCATCCCGCTTGACGGCGAGGTGGTTGAAGGCATCGCCAGCGTGGACGAATCCGCCATTACCGGGGAATCCGCCCCGGTCATTCGTGAAAGCGGGGGAGACCGCAGCGCCGTAACGGGGGGCACCCGCGTGATCAGCGACGGCATCGTCATCCGCATCACGGCGGAACCGGGCAATACCTTCCTGGACCGCATGATCGCCATGGTGGAGGGCGCCAGCCGGCAGAAGACGCCCAATGAAATTGCGCTGGGCATCCTGCTCGTGGCGCTGACCATCGTCTTCATTGCCGTGGTGCTTTCCCTCCCAGCCATGGCCGGATACATTGAAGATTCCGCCCGGGCGCTGGGCTTCAGGGCGGACGGCCATATCTCCCTGCCCGTTCTGGTCTCCCTGCTGGTGTGCCTGATTCCGACGACGATCGGAGGCCTGCTGAGCGCCATCGGCATCAGCGGCATTGACCGGCTGGTGCGCCGGAACGTGCTGGCTACGTCCGGCCGTGCCGTGGAAGCGGCCGGGGACATTGATGTGCTGATGCTGGACAAGACCGGAACCATCACCTTCGGCAACCGCATGGCGAATGAATTCCTGCCTGCGCCCGGCGTGGAGGACCAGCAGCTGGCGGAAGCCGCCCAGCTTGCCTCCCTGTCCGATGAAACGCCGGAAGGGCGCAGCATCGTAGTGCTGGCCAAAAAGCAGTTTGGAATCCGGGGCCGCCACATGGACGCGGACCACATCGCCTTTGTTCCGTTCTCCGCTTCCACCCGCATGAGCGGCGTGGACATTGCGGCGCACGGCGGCCAGCCGGCTATCTCCATCCGGAAGGGCGCTGCGGAAAGCGTGGCGCAGTGGGTGAAGGACCAGGGCGGAGCCTTCCCGCAGGAGGTGGAAATGACCGTGCAGAACGTCGCGCGTGCCGGAGGCACGCCGCTGGTGGTGGCACGGGGAAGGGACGTGCTGGGCGTCATTTACCTGAAAGACATCGTCAAGGGCGGCATCAAGGAACGCTTCGCCCGGCTCCGGGCCATGGGCATCCGCACCGTCATGGTGACAGGGGACAATGCCCTGACTGCCGCGTCCATTGCGGCGGAGGCCGGAGTGGATGACTTCATTGCGGAAGCCACGCCGGAGATGAAGCTGGCGCGCATCCGTGAAGAACAGGCGGAAGGCCGTCTGGTGGCCATGACCGGGGACGGCACCAACGACGCTCCGGCCCTGGCTCAGGCGGACGTGGGCGTGGCGATGAATACCGGCACGCAGGCCGCCCGGGAAGCGGGCAACATGGTGGACCTGGACAGCAACCCGACCAAGCTGATTGAAATCGTGGAAATCGGCAAGCAAATGCTGATCACCCGCGGCGCGCTGACCACCTTCTCCTTCGCCAATGACGTAGCCAAGTACTTCGCCATCATCCCCGCCATGTTTGCTGGCCTCTTTGTAGCTGACGGCATGGCCCGGGGGCCGCTTTCCGCCCTGAACGTGATGGGGCTGCACTCCCCGCAGAGCGCCATCCTCAGCGCCGTGATCTTCAACGCCCTCATTATTGTGGCTCTTATTCCACTGGCCTTGAAGGGGGTATCCTACCGCCCGGCGGGAGCAGCCTCCCTGCTGAAGCGCAACATCCTAATTTACGGGGTAGGCGGCCTGATTGCGCCGTTCATAGGCATCAAGCTCATCGACATGGCCGTCACCGCCCTGCACCTCGTCTGAACAATTGAAAATCAACCTGCTGAATCATTATGAAATGGACATTTCCCAATCTGCGCCTGTTTCTGGCGCTGGCCGTCGTCACCGGCGGCATTTATCCCCTGGCTGTCACGCTTGCCAGCCTGGTTCTGTTCCCCCATCAGGCGCACGGCTCCCTGATCCGGAACGAACGGGGGGAAGTCATCGCCTCGGAACTCATCGCCCAGCCCTTCACCTCCGCCAGGTACTTCTGGCCCCGGCCCTCCGCCGGGGACTACGCCACCATGCCTTCCGGAGCCAGCAACCTCTCCTGGACCTCCGGAGAACTGGTCAGGACGGTGGCGGAGCGCAAGGCGCACCTGCTGAAAGCCCACAACCTGCCGGAAGAAACGCCTGTCCCGGCGGATCTCCTGTTCGCTTCCGGAAGCGGCCTGGAATCCTTCATTTCCCCGGAAGCCGCGGAATTCCAGGTGGCCCGCGTGGCTGCGGCCCGAGGACTGCCCCCGGAAAAAATCCGGGAACTGGTAGCCGGGCATTTCAAGAATGGGGGCATTCTGGGTGAAAACGTGGTGAACGTGATGACTTTGAATGCCGCCCTGGATAAATTGCCCCGTGGTTAGCGGTAGGGAGCACTACGCCGCCCCGGCCCGGAGAATATCCCGGTGGAAAATCGCCCGGCATCAGCCGGCGCCTTGGGTCCACATCTTTCTCCGGTAACCGGGGCGGTTTTTATTGGTGCAGCGGCGGAAGGCGCCTTCTGCCCCGGGTTATTTTTTACCTTCCAGAAGGAACAGGGACGCTCCGTGCGGGTTGAGCTGTACATTCATTTCCTGGCGCGCCATGCCGACGTTTTCCTGCTTCCACAGGTCGCGCACGTTTTGCGGAGATTTCAGCTTGAGGCGGGAAAGGGGAACATGAATGGTTTGGCCCTTATTGCTTTTATTGAAAAAGCCGACGGCGGTACGGCCTTCCCCCAGCGGTTTGATCCAGACTTCACCGTCATCTTGGGCCAGGACCTTTTCCGAAGGGCCGCGAAACGTTTGGTTGACGGCAATCACTTCCCTGTTGCACAGGATGCCCCGCGTGAAATCGTCCAGATGTTCCAGATCGCATGAAATGATCAGGGGGGCGGATATCATGGCCCAGAGGGACATTTGAAAATACTGCTCGTCCGGCGTCAGCCGGGTGGGCTTGAACGTGGTATTCGCCTTTCCTACCTTGCCCAGGCGGCCTATCTGGAGCATGTCCGGATCATTCCAGTGCCCCGGTCCGGCATAGGGCTGCCATTTTTCCTGGGAGGAGGCGATCTTCTTCAAGCTTCCCCAGTGGTCCTCAATATCTCCCGTCGTGCGCCAGACGTTGGCCGTTTTGCTGATGGGGCCGGCAATCTCAAACGGGGTGGAATTGGAAACGCTCAGGACAATGTCCCGGCCGCTCTTCTTCAAATCGGCCGAGATTCTTTCCGTACTCGGCACGTCGATCAGGTACCAGTCCATCTTGACGTAGTCAAACCCCCATTCCGCCCACTGTTTGGCGTCCTGGGAGATCATCCATACGGGGCCGATTTTTGCGGCTCCCAGCCGCTGGGAGCCCGGACAGCCTCCGAACAGCTGGTCGGGTTGCGGGCGTTTGTTTTCAGGAAGGGCCAGGGAGGAATAATCCCCCTGGGAGTTGGGGGAAGTGCCGCCCATGTAGCCGGCATAAGTGCCCATCCAGGGGGTTGAGTAGATACCCGCCTTCAGTCCCAGGCGATGGATTTCACGGCACATGGATTTCATGTCCGGAAAACGCTTGTTGGGCTGGATGGCGCGGTATTTGCCGCCCCGGCTGCCCTGCCAGCAATCGTCAATATTGATATAGGAATAACCGTACTGGGCAAGTCCGGATTCAACCATCAGCCGGGCGGTTTTCAGAATATTTTCCTGGCTGACGCCGCCGCTGTAGGAATACCAGCTGCTCCAGCCCATGGGAGGCGTCAGGCAGATCTCCTTTCCGATGCGGATGGTCATGGTTCCGGTGGTTTTGCCGTGGCTGTTGCTCGCCTGCACGGGAAAGGAATAAGTGCCCGGACGGCTGATTTTGCCGGTAATGACGCCGGTTTCCCTGTCCAGCTTCAGCCCCGGGGGAAGCTGGGCGGCGGCAAAACTCATGGGACGCTTCCCGCTGGCGCTGATAGACATCTGGATGGGCGCGCCGGGGGTGGAACCGAAAAGCCGCGGTTCATTAATCAGGGGAGCCGGGGATTCCGGAGGGGTCAGGCGCAGGCCGGGTTCCGGAGCCGGATACGGGGAAGACATCTCCTTGCCGGAGGCGGCTGTATGGGCCAGGAGCAGGGCGGAGCAGAGAAACGGAAGAAAAGGCGTGCGGATCATATGGCAACTGAAACTGGAGACAGGAAAATAAGGAAATGCAGTTAAAATGCGGATTTTATAAAAATACGCCGGTCGCATGACAATATTACATAGGATCCGAAGGGTCAAAAAAAATCTGGATAACAGGAAAAATCCTGCTTTCCCATTCAACGGTTGGAGTTATTCTTATGTCTAAATTACCAACATACCATGCTTAACAATCTAACAACAAAATTTCAGGAAGCGCTGATGCAGGCGCAGCAGACTGCGGGGCGGCTCGGAAAGCCGGAAATTTCCTCTCTGGACGTTTTGGTGGCCTTGCTGGAACAGGACGGCGGCATTTTGTCCCCCATTCTCCGCAAGGCCTCCTGTGATCCCGGCCTGCTGCTGCAGGCGGCGCAAAGGGAAGTGGCCCGCGAACCCTCCCAGAGCGGAGCGACCACGCAGCCCCGGATGGGGCGTGACCTGGAAACGGTGATGAATGCCGCGGAAGAGGAACGCAAAAAGCTCAAGGACGACTACCTCAGCGTGGAGCACTTCATGCTGGGCGCCCTGGACACGCAGAACAAGGTGCACCAGCTGACGGACACCTTTGGACTGACCAAGGACAATTACCTGGCCGCCATGAAGGAAGTGCGCGGCAACCAGCGCGTGACGGACGACAATCCGGAGGGCAAGTACCAGACGCTGGAAAAATACGGTACGGACCTGACGGCCCGCGCCCGCGCCGGAAAGATTGACCCCGTCATCGGCCGTGATACGGAAATCCGCCGCGTCCTCCAGATCCTTTCCCGCCGGACCAAGAACAACCCCGTGCTCATCGGGGAGCCCGGCGTGGGCAAGACCGCCATTGCGGAAGGCCTTGCGCGCCGCATTGTCAACGGAGACGTGCCGGAAAGCATGCGCAACAAGCGCATTATCTCCCTGAACATCGGGTCCATGCTTGCCGGGGCCAAATACCGCGGCGAATTTGAAGAACGCCTGAAATCCTTCCTTAAGGAAGTGACGGACTCCAACGGTGAAATCATCCTGTTCATTGACGAACTGCACACCATTGTGGGAGCGGGCGCCAGTGAAGGGGCCGTGGATGCCTCCAACCTGCTCAAGCCTGCGCTGGCCCGCGGTGAACTGCGGACCATCGGCGCGACGACGCTGGATGAATACCGCAAGTACATTGAAAAAGACGCCGCCCTGGAACGCCGGTTCCAGCCCGTCATGGTATCCGAGCCCAGCGTGGAAGACACCATTGCCATTCTGCGCGGCCTGAAGGAACGTTATGAAGTCCACCACGGCGTGCGCATTACGGATGGCGCCATCGTGGCGGCGGCCACTCTTTCCGACCGTTATATTTCCGACCGTTTCCTGCCTGACAAGGCGGTGGACCTGGTGGACGAAGCGGCGGCCAGGCTCAAAATTGAGCTGGATTCCATGCCCACGGAGATCGACCAGATTGAACGCGAAGGCATGCAGCTTGAAATGGAACGTCAGGCCCTGGCGAAGGAAAAGGATGCCGACAGCAAGGCCCGGCTGGAAAAAATCACCAAGGACCTGGCTGACCTGAAGGAAAAATCAGGCTCCATGATTGCCAAATGGAAAAGTGAAAAAGCCGCCTTGGACGCCGTGCGCGTGGAACAGGAAAAAATAGAAGCCCTCAAACTGGAAAGTGAACGGGCCAAGCGTATGGGGGACCTGACCCGCGCCTCCGAAATCACGTACGGTGAACTCCCGGCAGCCGAACAGGCCCTGAAGGAAGGCAAGGAAAAGCTTAACAAAATGCAGAAAGAGGACGGAGGCCTGCTGAAGGAGGAAGTCACGGAGGCGGACATCGCCAAGGTGGTGGCCACCTGGACGGGCATTCCCGCCGACCGCCTGCAGGAAGGGGAGCGCGTCAAGCTGGTGCATATGGAAGAACGCCTGGGCGCCCGGGTGATCGGGCAGAAGCAGGCCGTCAAGGCCGTGTCCGATGCCGTAAGGCGCGCCCGCGCGGGACTCCAGGATGAAAACAAGCCCATCGGCTCCTTCCTGTTCCTGGGCCCCACGGGCGTGGGAAAAACGGAACTCAGCAAGGCGCTGGCGGAATTCCTCTTTGATAATGAAAACGCCATTGTCCGCATTGACATGTCGGAATACATGGAAAAGCACTCCGTGGCGCGCCTCATTGGAGCGCCTCCCGGATACGTGGGCTATGAAGAAGGCGGCCAGCTCTCTGAAGCCGTGCGCCGCCATCCCTACTGCGTGGTCCTCTTTGATGAAATTGAAAAGGCCCATCCGGACGTCTTCAACGTACTGCTCCAGGTATTGGATGACGGACGCATCACGGATGGGCAGGGGCGTACGGTAGACTTCCGCAACACGGTTATCATCATGACCTCCAACATCGGCAGCCAGTACATCCTCAATGAATCCAACCCGGAACAGCGGGAAGCCAAGGCCATGGATGCCCTGCGCGGCCACTTCCGGCCGGAATTCCTGAACCGCATTGATGAAATCATCATCTTTGACCGGCTGACGGCGGAGGAACTCAAGGGCATTGTGGACATACAGCTCAAGCGTGTCAGCAAGCGCCTGGAGGCCAAGGGCCTGTTCCTGCGCATGACTCCGGAGGCTACGGCCCTGGTGGCGGATCACGGCTTTGATCCCGTTTACGGAGCCAGGCCGCTCAAGCGCGCCATCCAGCATGACCTGCTGGACCCCCTCAGCCTCAAGCTCCTGGAAGGCGACTTCCCGGAAGGAACGGAAATCGTGGTGAGGGAAAAAGGCGGCAAGCTTGACTTTACCAAGGAAAAGAAATAACCGGGAATTCTGCTTCTCCGGCGTACTGCCGGGGAAAACCATCAAGGGCGCTTCCTCACGGGAGCGCCCTTCTGATAAGGAAGCCTTACCTGGCGGATCAAGGGAAATGGCCCGTCCGGCTGGCGTGAAAGGAAAATTATCCGGGAGCGGAATACCGCTAGAAACGGCGTCTCCGCAACGTCAGCGCGGCCAGCCCCAGAAGGGCAAGAGCGGAGGTGCAGGGTTCCGGAACCATGTTCCAGCCCATGGAGCGCATCAGTTCCATTTCTCCCTCCGTCAGGGTGCGGTGGTAGGTATCCGGAGAAAGGGAATACTGCATGAGGGCGTCCGGATCGCTCGCGCTGTCAATATGGGCCATGCTGGACCCTTGCTGCCAGGTGGGGGGATTATAGGCGGTCAGCCCGGTATCATCCAGTGACAGGGTTTCTCCCAGCGTAAACGCCGTATTACCGTTCCCGGCCTTATTCACGATGGATTGGCCTTCCTGGTTGGTTAACAGGGAATCATACCTGGTATACAGCATGGTGCTGTATGCTGCTGGAGTATTCCCGGCCTGGACCTGGAAGGAGCCGGTCTGTGTCGCCAGGGAAAGGAACCCTACGGTGTGTCCCACCTCATGGGTCAGAATGCTTTGAAAATCGTATTTCCCCGTATGTTCAGGCGATAAGGCGTCCTCGTAGTAAAGGGAACTCAAATGGGCGGTATTGCACTGGATGTAAATATCATAACCCGTTCCTGCCCTAGTGCTTCCATCACGCCAGACAGACTCCGCCAGGGTAGAAACCTGTTGCGGTCCGTTGGACTTGTAGTAAAAATAAGGGGAATAGGCGGAGGCCAGGGTGGAGGAATTGGCTCCGTCGTACCAGGTGAGGCCCACGGTAAGTGTTCTGCCGGGGGTGGAATTGATTAAGCTGTCCCATGTGGACAGCGCCCGTATGGCAGCGTCTATCTGGCCCTGGTCCCATGTATGGGTGCTTGATGAATCAAAAAATCCCTGGTCCCCGGAATCCAGGAAGGTGCAGGAAAAAGTGGAGCCTATACTGGCTGTTTGTACAGCGGATGAGGAAGGAATGTTTCCCAGGCAGCAGGCAGCGCAGATAATTCCAATCCAGAATGATCTTTTCATAGATGGCAAAATAATAAAAACTTCCTATAGATAGCAGAAAAAATCCTTTCCGTCCATGGGAAAACAAAATGGTTCAGCCTCCTTTTCAGGGGGGAGGAATACAAAGGAGTAGCCTGCGTTCAATACCCCCTTTTTGGTCCTGGGATGGGGGTAAAAAAGAGGAAGAGTGGTTATTGCGGAAACATCACGGGAGAAAATGTTCAAAAAAATGGCACGGGGATGTGGGAGTATGACAAAAGTCTAATGCATTCATAATTTGGATGTTATTGATGGACGTGACAAAATGGGTGAAAGGCTCTCTGCAAAAACATATCGAAAAAAATTGACAAGAGGGGTAGTTTTGATAGACTTCTCGGCACGCCAACACGGCGACGGGATGAAAAGCCCGGCGGCATGAGGGGCTCGAAAGAGGGCCTGAATGAAGCCAGGGAATGCCACCCGGAAGA
>NZ_PJKB01000004.1 GCF_002884975.1 Akkermansia muciniphila
CCCCATTACCCCCATTACCCCCATAAACCCTATCACCCCTATCCTCCCCCAGAGACAGCCCCCACAACTACATCCTTGCAGTTTGTGACGATTTCTTAACCAGGTTTCACTTCCTCACCATGGGGGCGGGAGGGTATCACTTCCCCGTCTTCCGGCATGAACGGCGCCACAGTCCGGGAAGCGGAAGACGCAACACAACAGAAAAGACGCCATGAAATTTGTCGCCAAAATCCTGACCATCGCAGCCGCTCTCAGCTCCCTGAGCATGGCCGCCGAGAAAGTAACCGTTGACAGCAGCATCAAGCCGTATGCGCCCACCAGCGGCGTTTCCGGCAACCTGAGCGCCGTCGGTTCCGATACGCTGAACAACCTGATGACCCTTTGGGCGGAAGGATTCAGCAAGAAGTACCCCAGCGTCAAAATAGGCGTTGAAGGCAAAGGGTCTTCCACGGCTCCCCCCGCCCTCACGGCAGGGACGGCCCAGCTCGCCCCCATGAGCCGCCAGATGAAGCGGGAGGAAATCGCCGCCTTTGAAGCCAAATACGGCTACAAGCCGACGGAAATCAAGGTGGCCCTGGACGCCGTGGCCTTCTTCGTTAACAAGAACAATCCCATCCAGGCCCTTTCCCTGTCGCAGATTGACTCCATCTTCTCCTCCACCTTCAAGCGCGGGGGCTCCAACATCTCCGACTGGGGCGATGCGGGCGTCCCCTCCATGAAGGGAAAAGCCATCTCCATCTATGGCCGTAACAGCGCCTCCGGCACGAACGGCTTCGTGAAGGAAATCGCCCTGAAGAAGGGGGACTACAAAAACTCCGTGAAGGAACAGCCCGGTTCCTCCGCCGTCGTGCAGGGCATCAGCTCTGACGAACAGGGGATCGGCTACTCCGGCATCGGATACGTCACCTCCGGCGTGAAAACCCTCTCCCTGGCGGAAAAAGGCGGCCAGGTGGCCGTGCAGCCCTCCTATGACAACTGCATCAGCGGCAAATACCCGCTCTCCCGCTACCTGCTGATTTACGTCAACAAGAAGCCCGGCGAACCCCTGGACACCCTGACCAGGGAATTCATCAAGTTCATCGTCTCCAAGGACGGCCAGGAAATCGTGACCAAGGACGGCTATTACCCGATTCCCGCCAAGGTCAGCGCGGATGTCCTCAAGAGCATTGAATAAACACCCCTTCCATACGCCATCAACACATGCCGGGGCAGGACTGCGGCCTTCCCACCGGAGTCCTGCCCCCAACTCCCCTCTCCACCGCCTGCCGTCATGAGCGCCAAAGCCCCCTCTCCCGCGCCGCCCAAGAAGCCCAAGCCCGTTCCGGAACGCTTCCAGGTGGCAAGAACCACGCTGTGGTTTGACCGCATCATGACTAAAACCATCATCGGCGGGGGCTTTACCGTCATTGTAGCCGTTTTCGGCATCCTCTTTTTCCTGCTGGCCGTCACCATTCCCCTCTTCCAGGGCGCGGACGTGGAAGAACGGCAGCACCTTGCGCCGTCCGTCCCGGTCCAGGGAACCTGGGGCCTGGACCCTTCCGGCACGCTCCCCTTCGTCTATGACAACGGCAAAAACGTCTTCTTTCTGGACAAGGCAACCGGGAACCTGAATCCCGCTCCCGTATCCCTGCCGGACGGGGAAACCGTCTGCGCCCATTCCTATGATTCATCCCTGGCGGCCTACGCCATCGCCACGGAATCCGGCAAGGCGGGCCTCATCTCCGTCCATTCCGGGCTCAACATCCACGGCCAGGCGAACGCCCATGGCCCGGCCAAGGCCGGAACGGAAACCAGCCCGCTCTATCCCCTGACGGAAAGCGGCTCCGTTCCCGGCAGAATATCCCGCATAGCCTATGCGGACGCGGGGGAACGGAAAATCTTCACCGCGACCGCGGAGACGGAACAGGGTCCGCGCCTCCTGCTGATGACGCTGGAGGAATCCCGCTCCCTGCTCCATGAAGGGGAGCTGGCCCCATCCGGCTTCCATGACCTGACGGACCAGCTTGAAGGCCGCCCCGCCGCCATGCTGCCCGGAACCTCCGGAGACAGCCTCGTCATCGCCACGGATACGGACAAACTCCTTTACTTCTCCTATGATGAAGACCGGGAAACGTGGGTCAAGCGCCAAACCATTCCGTCCCCCCTGGGAAACGGAGAAAAAATGACCTCCGTCAACTGGCTCTTCGGAGACATGTCCCTGGTGATAGGCGGCGACAAGGGAAGCCTTAAAATTTTCAGCCTGTATCCCCACCCCCGCCCGGACGGTCCCGCCGTGCGCCTCTTCGGGCAGACCAGGCAGTTCCCCCCCCTGGACGGCCCGGTGCAGCATTACGCCGCCTCCGGCATCAACCGTTCCTTCCTGGTCTCCACCCCGCGGGAGCTCAGGCTCTGCTACGGAACCACGGCTGACGTCCGCTGGAGCAGCGACCCGCTGGAATTCACCCCCGTCCAGCTGGCGGCCAGCACGGAATTCAACTCCGCCATTGCCGTGGACGCCGGGGGGAAGGTCCACTTCTTCTCCATGGAAGACAGGCACCCGGAAGCAGGCTCCAAAGCCCTGGCCGGGAAAATCTGGTATGAAGGGTATGACTCCCCCAAATGGCTCTGGCAATCCGTGGGAGGCACGGACGACTATGAATCCAAGCTCTCCCTGATGCCCCTGGTCTTCGGCACGCTGAAAGGCACCCTGTACGCCCTCGTCTTCGCCGTTCCGGTAGCGGTCATGGCCGCCATTTACACGGCCCACTTCATGGCCCCTTCCGTCAAGCGGGTGGTAAAACCCGTCATGGAAATCATGGCGTCCCTGCCCTCCGTGGTGCTGGGCTTCTTCGGCGCGCTCTACCTGGCCCCCAGAATGGAGGACAAGGTGCCCGCCCTGCTCTGCATGGCCGTCCTCATTCCCGGCCTGGCGGCCCTGATCGCGTGGTTCTGGACCACGCGGCCCGCGGCCTGGCGCAACAAATTCAGCCGCGGCGTGGAATACATCGTCATGACACCCGTCATCCTGCTCTGCGCCTGGTTCTGCTGGGAATACCTGGGCTACTGGCTGGAACAGCCCCTCATCAGCCTCTGCCAAGGCGTCATGAACCTCTGGGGCGCGGGGGACTTCCAGGCCGCCAGCTTCGCGGACCTGTGGCGCAACGGCTTCGGCATGCCCTATGAACAGCGCAACTCCCTGGTGGTGGGGTTCATCATGGGCTTTGCCGTCATCCCGGTCATCTTCACCATCTCCGAGGACGCCCTGAGCAACGTCCCCCCCTCCCTCATCGCCGCCTCGGAAGCCCTGGGGGCCAGCCGCTGGCAGATGGTCCGCACCGTGGTGCTTCCGGTGGCCTCCGCGGGCATCTTCTCCGCCCTGATGATCGGCCTGGGCCGCGCGGTGGGGGAAACCATGATCGTGCTGATGGCCACGGGGAACACTCCCATCATGGACTGGAACATCTTCAACGGCATGCGCACCCTCTCCGCCAACATCGCCACGGAACTGCCGGAGGCGGCGCAGGACTCCACCCACTACCGCGTCCTCTTCCTGGGCGGCCTCATCCTCTTCTCCATGACGTTCATCCTGAACACCCTGGCGGAAATCGTGCGCCAGCGGCTCCGCAAACGCTTCAACGTCGTTTGAGACTTCCCCTTCCTCTTCCAATCCATCTTCCATGAAACAGGACTTCAGCCTTCCGCCCGCCCCCAAACGCCCCCTGGGGGAAGTCAACATCTGGCTCACCTCCATCGGGCTCTCCCTGGGCCTCATCATGATCTTCGGCCTGCTGGGCATCATCGTCTTCAACGGCCTGGAGGCTTTCTGGCCCAAAACCGTCCATGAACTGACGATCGCCCCCGCTTCACAGGGGGAAAAACCCCTTGTCCTGTACGCCGGCATCACGAAGGACCAGACGCGCCACATGCCCGCGGACCCCGCCCTCCCCGGCTCCATGGCGAAGGACGTGCGGGAATACCAGCTCTTCACCGGAAGCAAGGAAGCCTACGGGCAATCCTACCGCTACGTGGACGCGCACAACGTCACCGCCTCCTCCACCCCCAAGGGGCTCCTGTGCCTGGAACGCATGGAGGGAGGAAAAGCCCTGGTCAAACCGCTGGAGCTCAAGCTGGCCTCCGGAGAAACCGTCCCGGCCTCCTCCCCGGAATTCATGACGGCCTTCCGCCGCGCGCTGGACCGGGAAGCGGAGTTGCGGGACGACATCAAGGCCATTGACGCCAAAGACATCGGCGCCGTCAACACCCGGCTGGCGGACGCCAAGCTGGACATCAAGGCCATTGAACGCTCCTATGACATCCGGGAGGAAAACGGAAGGCGCACGGCCACGCCCAGGGAAAACCCCATCCTCACGGGCATGGATGACCCGGCGGGGGAACTGGACCGGCTCCGCGCCAGGGTGGAGCAGCTCAACGCGGAATATGCCCGGTACACCGCAGAGGCGAGCAGGCTGAGGGAACAGCAGGGCCGGGACACGCTCGTGTACGCCCTGGGAGACGGGAAGAGGAAGAAAACCGGCATGGACAAAATCGTTTACGGCTACCAGCCGAACGACCTGGGCTTCTTCGGCAAATGCGGCGTCTTCCTCCACAACCTGTACCACTTCATCATGGATGACCCGCGGGAGGCCAACACGGAAGGCGGCATCTTCCCCGCCATCTTCGGCACATTCATCATGACCCTGCTCATGAGCGCGCTGGTCACGCCCGTGGGGGTCATCGGCGCCATTTACCTGCGGGAATACGCCAGGCAGGGAGCCCTGGTGCAGGCCGTGCGCATCTGCGTGAACAACCTGGCGGGCGTGCCTTCCATCGTCTTCGGCGTCTTCGGCCTCGGCTTCTTCGTCTACTACCTGGGCGGAACGATTGACGAACTCTTCTACTGGAAAAAGCTGGCCGTGGACAACACGCCCACCTTCGGCACCTCCGGCATCCTGTGGGCCTCCCTCACGCTGGCCCTGATGACGCTGCCCGTCGTGATCGTCTCCACGGAAGAGGCCCTCTCCGCCGTCCCCCGCGGGCTGCGGGAGGCGGCCCTGGCCTGCGGAGCCTCCAAATGGCAGATGATCAAGCGCATCATCCTGCCCAGCGCCCTGCCGGGCGTCATGACCGGCCTCATCCTGGCCATGGCCCGCGGCGCCGGAGAGGTAGCCCCCCTCATGGTCACGGGCGTGGTGAAGCTGGCCCCTTCCCTGCCCATTGACGGGGAAGGCCCCTTCATCCACCTGGAGCGCAAATTCATGCACCTGGGCTTCCACATCTATGACGTGGGGTTCCAGTCCCCGGACTCGGACGCCGCCCAGCCCATGGTCTTCGCCACCACGCTGCTGCTCATCCTGCTGGTGGTGGTCATGAACCTCACGGCCATCCTCATCCGCAACCGCCTGCGTAAAAAATACGCGGCCTCCAGCTTCTAACCCTGTTCTCCTTCACCATCCCATGACTGAACCAGCCGCCCCAGACGACGATCCCATCATTGAAGTGGAAGATTTCTCCTTCTTTTACGGAAGCAAACAGGTTCTCTTCAACATCGGCATGACCTTTGAAACCAACCGCGTGACGGCCCTCATTGGCCCCTCCGGCTGCGGAAAATCCACCCTGCTCCGCAACATCAACCGCATGAACGACCTGGTTCCGGACGTCCGCCACCGGGGGGACATCCGCATTGACGGCACCAGCCTGTACGATCCGCGCGTGGAAGTCATTTCCCTGCGCAAGCGCGTAGGCATGGTCTTCCAGAAATACAACCCCTTCCCGAAGAGCATTTATGAAAACATCGTCTTCCCCCTCCGCGTGGCGGGACGCAGCAGGCGCGCGGAACTGGATGAAACCGTGGAACGCAGCCTGAAAGGCGCCGCCCTGTGGGACGAAGTAAAGGACAAGCTGCACGAAAGCGCCTACGGCCTCTCCGGAGGCCAGCAGCAGCGGCTGTGCATCGCCCGCGCCATCGCCAACCGTCCCCAGATCCTGCTGATGGACGAGCCCTGCGCCGCCCTGGACCCCATCGCCACGCTGAAAATAGAAGACCTGATGGAAGACCTGAAAAAAGACCTCACCATCGTCATCGTCACCCACAACATGCAGCAGGCTACGCGCATTGCGGACCGCACCGCCTTCATGTACATGGGCCGCCTGGTGGAATACGGGGAAACATCCCAAATCTTCACCAACCCCGCGGAAAAAGAAACGGAAGCCTACATCACGGGCCGTTTCAGCTAAAAAGCCCAACTTCCAAGCCATTCACCTCATGACACCTCCCGGCAACCACATCCTCCCCCACTATGACGCGGCCCTGAACGCCATCCGCACCCGCGTCAACGCCATCTGCGGCAGCCTGCTGAAACACATGGACGTCCTGAAACGGGTCATCTCCGGCCCGGACAGCGACGGGGCCAACGGCATCATTGCGGACGGGGAACCGCTCAACGAAGAAACCCGCCAGGTTCTCTCCCTCTGCGCCGCCGTGCTTACCCAGTTCCACCCACTGGGGTCTGACCTGCGGCTTGTGCTCACCTTTTCCCGCTGCGGGGACAAGCTCCAGGAGTGCATGGAGGAAGTCACGGGCATCGCCAGGCATGCCAAGGCTTCCATCAGGCGCCGGGAGCCCCTGTGCCCGGACATTGTGCTCCCCTTGCTGGGAATGGCCGTCTCCGAATTCCGGGACGCCGCACGGTGCCTGGAAACGCAGGACGCGGACGCCGCACGGGAAATACGCCTGCGGGACAAAAAGCTGGACAAGGCCCACCGCAAGGCGCTGTCCCTGCTGGTCTCTCCTGACAGGGAGGACCATCCTTCCCTCAACGTCAACCTGCTCTTCATCATCCGCTCCCTGGAGCGCATCGGAGACATTGCCAAAACCATCGCCGCCACCGTCGTCTTCCTGAAGGAAGCCACGGACATACGCCACGGCAAAGGGAAATAAACCGCGTCTTTCCCCGCACGATTATTCCACCTTGCTCACGCTGAAGCAGTACACGGCGGGGTTGATCAGGGCCAGAGGGAGGTAGAACACGGCAAAGGAGAGGGAGCCGCCGTACAAAACCAGGCACAGGGCGGAAACGATAAACAGGATTCCGATTTTCAGGCTCCGCGGCCAGTCCTGGCGGTTTACCAGCCAGATCAGGGCTGCGCATACAAAGCCGATGACCACGCACAACACCCCGCCCATGGTGAGGAATTGCATATAACTGGAACAGAATTGTTCCAGCCACCGCACATTGTCCGGACTGGGGGGGTTACCTTCCCAGGCAAAGACCCCCGGAGGCAGCAGCACCCACAACAGAACGGAAAAAAATACCAGGCGGTCCGTATTGAGGCGATAGGTCATGCGGGGGTACGGTACCATTTCCGTGCATGTGATAACAAGTGAAATCGGCTGCTCCCGGCTGTTCCGGGAACGGTTCCTTTACAGCGGAGCAAACGCACCGTCTCCGGCGCCATTGACGGCGATTCCGTCTATTTCCACCAGCCAGCCGGGACGGCAGACGGGGGCTTTCAGCATCACATGCGGAACCATGGCCAGCGGGGATTCCATCAGGCGGCGGCTGACCGTTTCCCGGTCCGCCCAGTCGCGCAGGTACACCACGGCCTGTTTGAGGTCGGACAGGCTTCCGCCGTTCCTTTCCATCAGGGCGTTCATGTTTTCCAGGGTGCGGGCCGTCTGCCGCGCTACATCCCCCGGATGGACAATGTTCCCCTCCGCGTCAATGCTGGCCGTGCCGGAAAGGAAGTAGTGGGAGCGGTCCCCGTACACGATGCGGGCGCCACGTTCAAAGGCCACCCGGTACAGATGCGTGGGGGACAGGTAATCCGGAGCCTCCATGTAACGGACCTGCCCCGGCTTCAGCCCGACGATTCCCAGGCTGTCCATGTGCAGCAGCCGCCCAGGCGTTTCCGTACAGCCTTCAATCCCGGTGCTGGCGATGAAGTGGGTTTCCGGCGTCAGCCCGTAATGGTCAAAGCGTTCATTGCGTCCTTCCACCAGTCCGCGGTAGTTGTTGTCAATGTCCCGGCAGTAAATCCACGTGCGGTGAACCAGCTCCGGCACGGTTCCTCCGTGCGCGGCAGCCGCGCGGTCCAGCCAGCGGAATTCCTCCCGCATCTGGCCGTAGCTGTCCAGAGCGGAAGTTTCCTTCCTGCCCGCCAGGAACAGCCGGTAATGCGGACGCCGGGCCGTCACCACCGTTCCCCTCTGGTCCTCTTTCCGCCTTTTTTCCAGCATTCCGCTGATGTGCCATGCTTCCAGGGCCACGCGGGCCCCGTTCGCCGGAGGCTGCCCCACCACAGAGACATAGGAGTTCCGCTCCCCCGCCATCCGGCGCAGCGTTTCCGACTGGCGCACCGGATCGCTGACGTGGAAGCGCAGGAGGAATTCATCTTCCCCTCCGCCGCCCAGTTCACGGTACCTGTCTAGCAGGGAACGCAGTTCCGCCTCAAAGCTCGCGCCCGGTTCCGCCGTCATGCAGAAGAAATGTTCTTCCGCGCCGCCCTTTCCGCGCCATTCCAGTTTTTCAGGTAAATTAGCCGCCATGGTGTCCTCCTTTACAGGGACTGCACGTAATTGACCAGGTCCTCCAGCTCACGGTCATTTAAAGAACTTGTCTTCCCGCGGATGTCCCCCGGATTGTGCGTCGTAATGGCTTCCCGGATCGTCTTCGCCCGGCCGTCGTGCAGGTAGGGGGCGGTCCGCCACACTTCCACTAGGGAGGGCACCAGAATGCTTTTTCCTTCATCCAGCCCCGTGGCCGTCCCCGTAGCCACCAGTTCCTTGGTAGTGAAGTACGGGTGCGGGTGGCACTGCACGCACCCGGCCGTTTTAAAGACTTCCTTCCCCCTTCGCGCGGATTCGGACAAGGAGCCCCGCTCCACTCCGGGAGCATGGCACTGCGCGCAGGAGGCCTGTTTCGTCTGCTCTTTGGAGGGAGAACCGGCCATCAGGAACGGGCTGGGAACCTCCTTCATGTTTTTCAGGTATTCATTCACGCATTCCGCCAGTTCCCCGGAAGGTTCCAGAAACTGGATGTGAACGAAGCCCGCCGTCACGGCCACCTCCGCGGAGGCGCGGACGCCCAGCGTCATCACCGGGCTTGTCCGGTGGGAGAGGAACATGGTGCGCGTGTTTTTCGGGTTGCCCATGCCGTCATTCAGCAGGTCCCAGTTCAGGCCGTCCACACGGCTGTCCGGGTGGCAGGTGGCGCAGCTCTGCCAACCCTGGAAGCAATGGGAGGCGTCGTTGAAGTACTGTTCCCCCAGCTTTTCCCGTGAGGGCTGGAATCCTTCATTCAGGGCGATTTTCCGGGGTTGCGCGTCCCCCTTGAGGGGGACTTGCGCCAGCGTGTCCGAGAAGTATCCGGCCACATAAACGTTTTTCCCGTCGCACGCCAGGGAGCGCGGACCGTTCAGGGGCAGAGGAATGCGGGTGCGGAGGCCGTGCAGGAAGCCCAACCTTTCGGAAACGGGTTCGTTTTCCCGGTTTTCCCGCTTCATGCGGTCCAGCAGGCCGGGAAAATCAATCACGGACAACTCATGCGTCCCCGCGTGCGTCACAAACAGCTTTCCGCCATCCCCGGAAAAGGCGACGCCCCAGGGATTGGCCGCCCCCGCATCCGGGTCATCCAGCAGGACGGGGTGCGGCTTGTCCGGCTGTTCCGTGTCAATAACCGTCACGGCGTTCGTGTTCATCCAGCCGCGGTCCAGCTGCGTGGTGGGCACCTGGTAGCGGCTCAGCACGTGCGCCACGGCCAGATAACGGCCATCCGGGCTCATCGCCATGCCGCGCACGCCCTGCGTCCCGTTGGAGAGCGGGAAATGAACCGCCTTCCCGTCTTCCACCAGGGTCAGCGCAGCCGCCGTGAAATCCCCGTCCGCCTTCCCGGCGGGCAAATGGCCGGCGGCCCATATTTTCCTGCCGTCCGGGGAGACGGCCAGCGCCACCGGTTCACGGGGAACGTTCCAGGAATTCAGCACGTTCCCGGTAGCGGCGTCCATTTCCAGCACACGGGAATCAAACCGGCACGCCACATACAACTTACCTCCGCGCAGCACGGGAGCCATGGGCGTATGGCCCGCCGGAAAGGAACCTTTCAGCGCCCCGCTTTCCAGGTCCACCACCTCCACCACGCCGCGCGGTCCGCCTTCCGCCACATAGGCGGTGGCACCGTCAAGCGCCATGCCGTTGGGCGGCTGGCCCAGACGGATGCTTTTCACCTTTTCCCCGGAAGCGGGGTCCACCAGTTCCAGGGTACGGTTTTCATGCCCCAGCACGGCTACCAGGCGATCGAAAACCTTTACATCCACCGGAGCTGCGGGACCGGAGGCGTGCGCCGCATCCTGCCTGCACGAGACGAAGGACAGCAGGCAGCAGAGGGCAGCCGCGGAGGCGCAGAGCGTTTTTGTCAGTTTCATGGCCATTTCAAATTCAGTCTTCTATCATCACGCGGAACCCCACGTTGTACACGGGCCGCCAGCCGGGATACCCCCAGCGCCAGGAGGACGTGGCCCGCCGGGGGCGGTCATACCAGGAACCGCCGCGCACGGCACGGGGAACGCGGGAGTCCAGGCTTTCATTGCGCCCGTCCCCTTCCTTCCACGGGTAGGGCCTGTATTCGGAACGGGTCCATTCCGCGGCGTTTCCGATCATGTCGTACAGCCCGTAGGCATTCGGCTTGTAGCTCTTGACGGGGGCCAGATGGAGCTTCCCGTCATTGTACTTTTCATCCCGCGGCACGAAGTCCCAGAAACGGTTGGGATTTTTAATCGGCTTGGGGTCCACGCCGGAGACGGCAAGCTCCTTCAGCGTCACATCCCCCAGGTTGGCGTATGCGGAGAAGTCCGCATCCCGTTCGCCGAAGAAGAAGTCCGTATCCGCTCCGCCCCTGGCCGCGTATTCCCACTGCGCTTCCGTGGGCAGCGTCACCTTTTTCCCGGTTTTCCCGGAAAGCCAGCGGCAGAATTCCATGGCCCTGGTCCACGGCACCCGGACGGCCGGAAAACGCGGATCGGCATCCATGTCGTAGCCGGGCCTCACCTGGTCCTTGTAGTGCATGTCGTACCATCCATTGAGGTATTCCGGGTCAAAGCGGCGGTATTGCTCCAGCGTCACTTCCGCCTCTCCCATCCAGAACGGTTGTTCAATCTCCACCGGGGAGGCGGGTTTTTCCGCCGGGGTTTCCCGTTCACTTCCCATCCTGAATTTTCCCGCGGGAATGCGGCGGAACGTCATGCTTACGCTACCCCCCAAATCCACGGACAGCGTTTCATTCCGCGGTTCCGGGACGGGCACGCTTTTTTCACTGGCTCCCGGAACGGGCCTTTCCCCGTTGAAAACAGGTCCGCTGGCGTTTCTCCGGAACAGGGAATCCTTCATGGTCACGTAATTCCGTTCCGCCCCGGAGAATTGCCTGTGCAGGTCATAGCGGCGTTTCAGCAATCCTTCATTGCGTTCTCCCGGCCATTCGCCCAGGTAGGGGGCGTTCATGTCCATCCACGTGATCAGGCGGTTCCAGTCTTCCTGCGGCATCTCCACGCCGTGGTGCCCCTTTTTAAGGAGCTGGTAGAGTTCCGACGTATCCGCGAAGAACTCCGTGGGGGCCAGTCCCAGGTAGTTCCCCTCCGGACCGTTGCGGCGCACGTAGGGGTGCAGGTTCCAGTACGCGACGGACCCGGGAGCGGGAGCACCCTTGACGGCCTCCAATGTCATGAAGTCCGGAACTCCCGCGCGGGCCTTGTCTTCCGCGGTGTGGCAGCGGATGCAGTGGCGGTCCAGCACGGGCTGCACTTCATTCATGAAGGAGAAGGTGCGCGCCGGACCGTACCACGGGGTGATGGCGGCAGGCTTCTGCCGGGAGGCCATGACCGCCTTGGCGGGCGGAGCGTAGTTCTGCCGTTCATGGCAGCCGATGCAGCTTAACGTTTCCCCCGGCATGGCGGTAAACCAGCTCCGCATCAGCGCCAGGGCGCGCCCCTCCCCGTCCAGCACCTGGAGGGTCAGCGGCTGGTTGGCCGGAGCCGTAAAGATGGCGGAGCCGTCAGGATTCACGGGAACGGTGCCGTACAGCACCTTCAAGTCCCAGTTGCTTTCCATGCCCATGGCATAGTGGCTTCCAGTGTTGCGGGGGCTGTACTCGGACATGAACACGCGCAGGGATTTTGCCTCCCCCTTCGGCACTCCGGCTATGGCGCGTCCCCGGTACACGTCGGAGATATAGACCGTGGCCGTCTTGCTCTCCGGCTTCACGCGGTCATGCAGCACGGGCGGCTTTTTGCGCGGCTTCAGCGGCGCGGGGTCCGCATAAATGAAATAGGAGGAAGCCGTGAGAGGGACAATGTTGTCGTACATGTCGCACCAGACCACATTAGTCACGCCCTGGTTGCCGGAAGGGGAGGAGACGGCCAGGAAGGTCTCCTCATTCAGCGGATACGGTTCCGCAAAATAGGGAGTTTTCAATCCATCCACCAACTGGTCCCTGGTAACGTTTTCCACGGGTTTTCCGTAGCCCGGGATCTTCTGCACGGCGCCCTCCGTGGCGGTACGGCCCCGGTTCACGTTAAAGATGACCAGTTCCCCCAGCCGCTTGACACCATGGTGCCCGCTCACAATGCCCGCGAACATGCCCGGCCTGCCGGGAAGCGGGCGGGCGTTGAACAGGCTGTTGGGCCAGTAGGAGTTGGAACCGTAGTATTCCTTCTGGTCGCTGCCGTCCGGATTCATGTGCATCAGCACGCGGCTGAAGTAGTGGGCGCTTTCCGTGTATTCCCAGCGCAGGAACAGCACGCGCCCGTCCGGGAGCATGGTGGGGAACCAGTTGTTGTCCTGGTCAAAGGTGAGCCGCCGGGTCGTCTTCCTCTCCCGGTCGTAAAGGTGGATGTTCCCCACGTAGTCCACCCCGGTTACGCAGGGCACGCCCTGCATGCCGGAGGTGTTGACGAAGATGACGCGGCCGTCCGGCAGGTAGCAGGAGTTGTAGCTGTCCGTATCCGGCGGCATGTGGGCGGTGAGGGCTTCCGTTTTCCCGGTTTTCAGGTCCAGTTCAAAGACGTCCCAGGGCCTGTTTTCCTTCTTGCCGAAGCGGTTTCCGGTGAACATGAGCCTTTCCCCGGAAAAATCCACTTCCAGGTGCCCCATCCAGCGGTCGTCCCCCAGCAGCTGCGCCGCTGGGGAGGAAGAGGAGATGCCGTCAAATTTCACGATGCCGCTGCGGTACGTGCGGCCCGGACCCGGCATACTGGAGATTCCCTGCCAGTTGGCCGGGCGGTCATGCTTGAAGGAGCTTTCTCCGGACGGGTTGAAACGCCGCACGCTCACCCATTCCCGCAGGGAGTCCTGTTCCGGCAGGGATTCAATAAGGGCCTTTTTCCGCAGTTCCACCAGTTCACGCAATTGGTCCGCCTGCTCCGGCCCTGCTTGGTCTACCCACCGGTCCAGCGGCCCCAGCTTCTTCTCCCACTCATCCAGCCGGGCCATGAAAACCTCAGCATCAGGGTACCGTTCCCCGTATTTTTCCCGGTTGTGCTTCACCGCGCGGCGGATGGCGGCCGCATCATAATAAGCCGCCAGCTTCTTCAGCCGGAGGAAGCGGACTCTTTCCAGAATGGCTTCCTGATGCTTCATCAGGCCGTCCCAGGAAGAGACGGCTCCCACCCGCTCCGCCGGAACGGAAAGGATTTCCGCCAGCGCGGCCCCGGCTTTCTGGCCGTCCGGCCATGCCTGGAACACGGGAGCCAGCAACGCCATCGCATCCCCGCAGTCATCCGCGGCAGACGGATCGGAAAGGGAAGATACATGATCCGCCGTCCGCGCCCACACCTGCTGCATCCATTGGTTTCTTCCCTCTGCGGAGGCCGCGAGCGGAATTCCGGACAATTCCCGCAGCCACGGCTGCAGCGCGGAGGCATGGAGTATTCCAGCTCCCAGCACGGCACAGCCGCAGGAGAGAAGGCGCAAGATGGAACATGAGTCAAACATGGCGTATAGTTTTACACTAGTACGCAGGAGAAATTCTTTTTCATTCAACGGGAATTTCCGTACTGATCAATTTTCTGCCTAATCAGCAGATGGTGAATCCGTCATTTAATTCCTCCGGATTCTCAATCCGGAAATTAGTATCTGATTTTAAAGGGGAGGAGGTTGTGGAAAAGCGGGCCCGGCAGAAAGCAGCATGGAGAATCCTACGTCCTCCATGCCCAGAATTTTTTTCATGGCAGGCCTGAATTCATTCCCCCATTGCTCCAACTTCCTGACGACGGGGATTAACGTCTTCCCAGCCGGGGTGATGCTGGTCAATGACGTGCCCCCTGCTGAAGCAGGTGCCGCGCCTTCCCCCGCCGGACATGGAACGGGAGCATGAGCAGCGGCATTTCTCCGTTCATTCCCGCCATCTGCGAGAGACAAGCGCCGGAGGAAGAAGGAACGCCCGTCTTCCTCCCCTTCCGGCGGCCCTGTTGTTACATTCCTGCGGAATCGGAAGTTCAGGAGTCTTCCAGCGTGCGGGGACGCAGCAGGTACACCTTGTCCCGGCGACGCACCTGTTCCGGAACCGCCAGATAGACGGTCTCCCCTTTTTGCGCGGCGTCCACGGGTTCCATGCCCGCCGCCGTCTCCCGCCGCATGGATTCCACTTCCACGCGGACGGCCCCCGTGGTGGGCCCTGCAATGAGGATGGTCTGCCCCGCGGACAAGCCGCCGGCTTCCAGGTAAAGGGCCGCCACCCCGTTCTTCTTATAAAAGTTTTCCACCTTGGCTATATGGATTTTCAGCAGGGCGGCGCGGCTGTTGGCGGAACCGCTCCATTCCCCCCATTTCACGCCCAGGTAATATCCGCCCTGCCAGAATCCGCGGTTGAAAACGGATTCCAGCCGTTTCATCCACGCTTCCGCCCTGGCTGCGGAAAAGGTGCCGTCCAGGCATGCCTGGGCAGCCTCCCGGTAAACGGAGGTGACCGTTCTGACGTAGTCCGAGGAGCGGCCCCGCCCCTCCAGCTTCAGCACGGAAACGCCCGCGTCCAGAAGCTGGTCCAGCACCGGAACGGTGCACAGGTCCCGGGGAGACATCACGTATTTGTTGTCTATCACCAGTTCATTGCCCGTTTCCTCATCCGTCACGCGGTAGGCGCGGCGGCAGTTCTGGAAGCAGGCGCCCCGGTTGGCGGAAGAGTTGTAAGCCGCCAGGCTCATGTGGCATTTGCCGGAAACGGCCACGCACAGCGCCCCGTGGGCAAAGATTTCCACCCGGAGCAGTTCCCCGGAGGGGCCCCTCACGTCCTCCTTCCGGATGGATTCAATGATGTGCCGGATTTGCGCCAGGGTGAGTTCCCGTGCCAGCACCACCACATCCGCGTATTGCGCGTAGAACCTGACGGAGGCCATGTTGCAGACGTTGGCCTGCACGGACATGTGGACTTCCAGCCCGATGGAGCGGGCATGGGCGATCACCGCCAGGTCGGAAGCGATGACGGCGTCCACTCCGGCCTTCCGGGCGGCGGCGCACAGGGCATGCACCGCCTCCAGCTCTTCATCGTACACGATGATGTTCAGCGTCAGGTAGGCCTTAGCCCCCGCCTCATGGCAGCGGGCCACGATTTCCGGCAGGTCTTCTTCTGAAAAGTTGGCCGTGGCGCGGGAACGCATGTTCAGCTTCCCCACGCCGAAGTAGACGGAGTCCGCCCCGCCCTGCAACGCAGCGGCCAGGGATTCAAACGACCCCGCCGGGGCCATGATTTCTATCCGGGATTGAACGGGCATGGCAGAACGGCTCAGAGTCCTCCGGCTTCTTCCGTCAGGATGACGGTGATTCTTCCCTTGGGGAAGCATTTGACGATGGACATGTGGATGTTGCACAGGCGGTCCGGAGAGTTGCAGTCCGCACAGGTTCCCGTGTACATGCAGGGCGTCTTGAAGTCTTCATGGCGTTTGGCGTTCAGCGGGGCGATGCGGCGGATGCGTTCCCGCGCCTCTTCCGGCGTGCCCACCAGCTTGTTGGCCCCGGCCAGCAGAATGACGTGCCGGGGGCCGAAGGCTACGGGAGCCACGCGGTTGCCCACCATGTCCACCCAGTGCAGGGTTCCCTTCATGCTGACGGCGTTGATGCCGGTCAGGAACAGGTCCGCCGTCATGCCGCGGCGGCGGATTTCCCATTTTTCCTCCCGGTCCATGTCCGGAAGAAAGCCGTCGTAAAATTGAATGTCCGGATTGGCCCGCAGGTCGTCAAGAATTCCCGTGGCCTTCAAGGTCATGGAGTCCCCGTAGGAGGCGGATGACGGGTTGAGCTCCCGCACCAGGCCGCGCATCACGCCTGCGGCTTCCTTCAGGCCCGGAACTACAAAGCATCTGAATCCGCGCCGTTCCAGGCGTTCGGCGCACTTTTGCAGGGAAAGGGTTTCTTCCATAAAAACGGCGGATGAAGAACCCCGCTCCGGCATTATTCCGGAGCGGGGTTCCATGGAGTTTTATTCTTCCGCAGGGGCTTCCGCTTCACCGGAATCTTCCCCGGCCTCCGCGTCTTCCGCTCCCTCCGGGCCTTCCTCGTCTTCATCATCCGGGATGACGATGGAGATGTCCTGGATGGCTTCGCCGTCGTTCAGCGTCATGAGCTTCACGCCCTGGGTGGCGCGGCCCGTCTCGCGCACGGTAGCCACCTTGATGCGGACGGACTGCCCCGCCGTGGTCATGAGCATCAGTTCATCCTCCTCGGAAACGACCGTGGCGGATACCACCTTCCCGGTCTTGTCCGTGCAGTTCATGGTCTTGATGCCGGTGCCGCCGCGGCCCTGCGTGCGGTATTCGTCAAAGGAGGTGCGCTTGCCGAGGCCGTTTTCCGAGGCCACCAGCAGGGTTTTCTGCGGGTCTACAATGGCCAGGGCCACGACGTAGTCCCCTGCACGCGGACGGATGCCGCGAACGCCGATGGTGTTGCGGCCCTGGGTGCGGAGGGCTTCCTCCGGGAAGCGGATGCTCATGCCGTCATGCGTGACGAGCACGATTTCATTTTCCCCGGTGGTGAGTTCCGCGTTCACCAGGGTGTTGCCTTCCTCCAGGTTGATGGCGATGATGCCGGCCTTGCGGTAGTTGACAAAGTCGTTCAGGCTGGTTTTTTTCACCGTGCCGTCCTTCGTGGCGAAGACCACGTTGCCGCTGCCTTCCGCAAAGGTGATGTCATTGCCCTTTTCATCCACCCGGCGTTCCAGGCGCAGGATGGCGGCGATGGCTTCCTCCGGCTGGAGGTCCAGCAGGTTCTTGATGTTGCGGCCCTGCGCGCTGCGCGCGGCCTCGTCAATTTCATACACGCGGTCCACGTACACGCGCCCGGTGTTCGTGAAGAACATCAGGTAGTCATGGTTCTGGGCGGCGAAGAGGTGCTCAATGAAGTCCGCCTCCGCATCCTTTCTGGCCCCCTTGGTGGTGGCGGCCTTCACGCCCTTGCCCCCACGGGCCTGCACGCGGTATTCCGCGGAGTTAGTGCGCTTGATGTAGCCGCTGTGCGTGATGGTGACGATCATCGTATCGTTCGGGATCAGGTCTTCAATGGCCATGTCCCCGGAGAAGGGAATGATGCGCGTGACGCGCGGCGTGGCGTACTTGTCCTTGATGGCCATGAGTTCATCCTTCACGATGCCCAGCACGCGGGATTCGTTCGCCAGGATGTCCAGATAGTCCTTGATGCGGACCAGCAGTTCCGCGTATTCCCCGGAAATCTTGTCGTTTTCCAGAGCGGTGAGCTGGTACAGGCGCAGGTCCAGGATGGAGTTTACCTGGCGTTCCGTAAAGATGTAGCGGTCCCCCTGGACGGAGGCCTGGGAACGGATCAGGATGCCCAGGCTTTCCGCCGTCTGCGTGGAGAAGGTGTAGTTCTGGAGGCGTTCGCGGGCTTCCTCCCTGTTCTTGGAGTCGCGGATGATGGTGATGAAGTCATCCATGTGGTGAAGGGCCAGCAGGAAGGCTTCCAGGCGTTCGGCGTCCTTTTCCGCATCCCCCAGCAGGTAGCGCGTGCGGCGCACGACCACCTCGCGCCGGTGCTCGATGTAGAAGTTGATGGCGTCCAGCATCGCGAGCGTCTTGGGGCGGTTGTCGTGAATCGCCAGCATGTTCACCGCAAAGGAGGTTTCCATGGAGGTGAGCTTGTAAAGCTGGTTCATGACCACCTGCGGGCGGGCGTCCCGCTTGAGCTCGATTTCAATGCAGGTTTTCTCGTCGGAAAGGTCGCGGATGCCGGAAATATCCGTCAGTATCTTGTCCTTGTACAGTTCCGCGATGCGTTCCTGGAGGGCGGCGCGGTTCACGCCGTACGGCACTTCACGGATGATGAGGAGGTCCTTGCCGGAGTCCGTCATTTCCATGTCTATCTTGCCGCGGATGCGCACGGAGCCGCGCCCGGTGCGGAAGTAGTTGTCAATGCCGGAAAAGCCCAGCACGTCGCCCCCGGTAGGGAAGTCCGGCCCCTTGATGTACTGGCGCAGTTCATCCACCGTCATGAGCGGGTTGTCAATCACGGCGCAGATGCCGTCCACCACTTCCCCCAGGTTGTGCGGGGGCATGTTGGTTGCCATCCCCACGGCAATGCCCGTGCCGCCGTTGACCAGCAGGTTCGGGAAGGCGGAGGGGAACACGGTGGGTTCCGTGTGCTCATTGTCGTACGTGGGAACGAAGTCCACCGTATCCTTGTCCAGGTCAGCCATCAGGGCCACGCCCATGCCGGAAAGCTTGGCTTCCGTGTATCGGGCGGCGGCGGGGGGGTCCCCGTCCGGCGTGCCGAAGTTGCCCTGGCCGATGACGAGGATGTCCCGCATGGACCAGTCCTGCGCCATGTTCACCAGGGTGCCGTAAATGGCGGCGTCCCCGTGCGGGTGGTAGTTACCCATGGTGTCACCCACGATTTTGGAGCATTTACGGGTCTTCCCGCCGGGGGACAGGTTCAGTTCCTTCATGGCGTACAGGATACGCCGCTGGGAGGGCTTGAGGCCGTCTCTCACGTCCGGCAGGGCGCGGGAGATGATGACGGACATGGAGTAGTCCAGGAAAGAAGTGGAGAGCTCGCTGGCTACGTCCACCGGTTTGATTCTATTGTTTTCCATGGTTCTGAGAGAAATTCTGGGGATTAAACGTCAAGGTTGCGGACGTTGAGCGCGTGGTCCACGATGTAGTTCTTGCGGGGCTCCACCACGTCCCCCATCAGGATGGTGAACATTTCATCAGCCCTGACGGCGTTGTCGTCATTCAGGATGACGCGGAGCAGCTCGCGGCGTTCCGGGTCCATCGTCGTCTTGAACAGGTCCTTGGCGTCCATTTCACCCAGGCCCTTGAATCGCGTGATCTCCACGCCGCGCTTGCCGATGGTGATGACGGATTCCAGAATGTCCATTACGGAGAAGAGGGCCGTGGTCCGTTCCTTGTCTCCTTCCCCTTCCACCAGTTCAAACAGGGGCGTATCCATGGATACGAGCATGTTCCCGGGGATGCCTAGCTCAGCCAGACGCGTCAGGGCACGCGCAATAGCCTTCGCTTCATGCAGTTCATGGGTGATGGATCGGCGGCTGGGGCCTTCCCGGTCCGGGAGCGGATTTTCCAGCAGTTCCTCTTCCGTGGGCATGCCGAAGATGAAGAGGTCCCTGTTTTCTTCGGAAAAGGCAGTGAGAGCTTCCATATCATGGAAGAACAGGACTTCCTCTTCATTGCCGCTGCGCACCTTCACCAGGAATTCCGGGAAGTCCCCGTTAGCCTCCCGGTGGTTGAGCAGGTCTTCCAGGGAGCCGCCCTGCGCCTGCATGGATTCCGTGTAGCGCTGGAGGTTGACCAGCGTTTCCAGAATGGCGGAGAGTTCATCCGGCGTAAAGGAACGGGAACCGTCCGCAAAGCGGAGGGTCACGTCATTGACGGCCAGTTCAATCAGCTTGCGGTTCAGCGCGACGTCATCCTGCACGTATTCCTCCTTCTTCCTGCGGATGATGCGGTAAAGGGGAGCCTGCGCGATGTACAGGTACCCGGCGCGCACCAGCTGCGGCATGTGGCGACAGAAGAAGGTGAGCAGCAGGGTGCGGATGTGGGCGCCGTCCACGTCCGCGTCAGTCATGATGATGATCTTGTGGTAGCGCACCCGGTCCAGCCTGAAGGAGGCCTCATCCTCCCCATCCCCGATCCCGGCGCCGATGGCCGTGATCATGTTCTGGATTTCCCGGCTGCCCAGGGCTTTGTCCAGCCGCGCCTTTTCCACGTTAAGCACTTTCCCGCGCAGGGGCAGGATGGCCTGCGTGCGGCGGTCGCGCCCCATCTTGGCGGAGCCGCCGGCGGAGTCACCTTCCACAATGAAGAGTTCGCACTTGGCGGGGTCACGGTCGGAGCAGTCCGCCAGCTTGCCGGGAAGGCCGCCGATGGAAAGAGCGCTCTTGCGGACCGTTTCACGCGCCTTGCGCGCGGCCTCGCGGGCACGGGCGGCCGTGATGCTCTTTTCAATGATCTTCTTGGCCATCGCCGGGTTTTCCTCGAAGTACGTCTTGATCTCTTCGTACACGACGTTGCCCACCACGCCTTCAATCTCCGTGTTCACCAGCTTGTCCTTGGTCTGGGAGGAGAAGCGCGGGTTGGGCATTTTGACGGAGATGACGGCCACCAGGCCTTCACGCACGTCTTCACCGCTCAGGGAGGTGTCCTTTTCCTTGAGCAGGCCGTTCGCCTTCGCGTAGCCGTTGATGACGCGCGTCAGGGCGCCGCGGAAACCGGAAAGGTGCGTTCCGCCGTCCCCGTTGTAAATGGAGTTGGCAAAGCAGAGGATGTTCGTCTCATACGTGTTGTTGTACTGGAACACCACGTCCACCAGCACGTCATCCTCCATCTTCTTGCCGTCGTATTCCACTTCCACCTTGCGGACGCCGGAAATGGAGATGGGTTCGTCATTGATGACTTCCTTGTTCATCCCCAACTGGCGGACGAACTCCACAATGCCTTCCTTGTAGTAAAACGTTTCCCGGCGCACGGGGGCTTCCCGTTCGTCAATCAGCTCAATGACCAGGCCGGGGTTCAGGAACGCAAGCTCACGCAGGCGCGTGGTCATCCGGTCAAACTTGAACTCCGTGGTATCCGTGAAGATGGTGGCGTCAGGGAAGAAGGTAATGGTCGTACCCGTGATTTCACAGGCACAGGCGCCCACCGTGCGGAGGGGTTCAATGGTCTTGCCGCGCTCAAACCTGATCTGGTAGCGCTTGCCGTCCCGGCGCACTTCCGCCTTGAACCAGTCAGACAGGGCGTTCACGCACTTGGCGCCCACCCCGTGCAGTCCGCCGGAGTATTTGTAGGCTCCCTGCCCGAACTTGCCGCCGGCGTGCAGGTTGGTCAGCACCAGTTCCACGGCGGGAATGCCGAACTTCGGGTGCGTATCCACCGGAATGCCGCGGCCGTTGTCCACCACGGAAATGGACCCGTCCACATGAATCACAATGTCAATCTTGCTGCAATACCCGGCCAGATGCTCGTCAATGGAGTTGTCCAGCACTTCAAACACGCAGTGGTGCAAGCCTCTCTCATCAGGGTCCCCGATGTACATGCCGGGGCGCTTCCGCACGGCCTCCAGGCCCTCCAGTTTGTCAATCTGCGCGGCGCCGTATTCATGCTGCGCCGTCGTGGAAACGGTGGTTTCAACAACCTCGTTGGTATCTTCGGACATAACTGAAATATACTACGCTTATCTTAATTTTTTGCAAGGCTAATGTTAGAAAGCGCGCGTGCGCGTGTGGGGGCTACCTCCGCAAAAACCCGCTGTAATCGCATAAAAACAGGCCTATTTCTCGCCGCCCGGTTTTTTCTGACATCAGATAGCGGACAAGGGGGTGCAGGAGTATTCTGCGCCGTTTTATAGAATTGGAAGGGGCGTTCCGTGCGGAGGGCGGAGAACGGCGCGGGGAGAGTAGTGAACAAAATGGACTTGATGGACAGGATGGGCACCATTTTCTTTCTTCTACTCTGTCCTTTCAGTCCACACGGTCTATTACTCCGGTGGGGCTTCTTCCCCAACACAACAGGGCCGCCCCGGCTCTTGTCCGGAACGGCCCTGGCGGTGCGGAGAGCAGAGCGTCTCCGCTCCACTCTCAACTCTCAAACCTCAACTCTTCTTAAAAGTCATACCGGTAGCCAACGCTTCCGTTCACCGAGTTGGCTCCGTCACGGAAGTCAGCATTGCCATTGACGAACACCGTTCCCTGCGTTNGCCGGGGTTGCCCAGCAGCGCCACATTGGTTTCTCCGCGGCGGTCGCCCATGTCCTGGGCCACGTTGGCGCGGAACTCCACCAAAGCCTCACGGCCAAAGATGTTGCTTCCCGCCAGCCCCATCCAGCGGCCGCCCAGCGCTACCGTTCCCGTCGTCCAGTCCTGCTTGCCTACGCTCAGGCCCGCGTTCCCGGCTCCCGTTTCCGTGTAGCCGTCCATCCGCGTGGTTACCACGGAGACGTTGGCCAGAGGCTGCAGGATGCTGCTCTTGTCTTCATTGAGGTACACGTCGTAAGTCAGCTCATACATCGCTCCGAAGCCCCAACCGTTGGTGTTGCCCTGCGTGCTGTAGCTGCCTTCCCCGTAGTTGACCGTGCGGTTGAGCTTGGCGTCGTTCCAGCCCCCCGTCAGGATCAATGTGTGCGCCCACCGCTTGCTCTGGTAGCGACCGAAGAGGTTGGCGTAGTAGCTGTCCAGGTGGCCGTCCGCCGTGTCCGCCGCGCTGGCCGTCAGGTCGCCGTAGTTGGCCGTGAAGGCCGCTCCNGTGGTCGCTGAGGTCCACGTCCATGCCCACGGTGCCGCCCCAGGTGGTGAGCTGGTAGCCGCTTTCATCCCCCTTGGTGTCCAGCTTGGCGTAGGAGCCCGTGCCTTCCATCCACATGTGGAAGTAGGGGAGGTCTTCGTTGATGTAGGCGGGGTTGACGCCCATGAGGGTGGTGCGGTTCCTGATCCAGCCCATCTGGTCGCGCAGGGCGTCCTTCTGGGCCGTGCCCAGCGCGTTGACCGTGCTGCC
>NZ_PJKB01000005.1 GCF_002884975.1 Akkermansia muciniphila
CTACCGGACGGCGGGAGTGGATGTGCTGGATGCCGGAACGATGAACGTGCGCCAGAGAATCAGGAAGGGGCTGGAAAACGTGGATGTGTCTTCTTTCATGGTGCTGGGGGACGGAAGCGCCTGGGCCGGCACATATGGACGTGGTTTTGTCAGTCTGAAAAAGGGTTCCCTGTCTTACCGGCTGGACAGGAAGCAGCAGGATGATGAGATAGCGTTCCCATCCCCGGGCCGGAAGGAAGACCCGGGCGCAGTCCTGAAGAGGCTGGAAAAGCTTGGAGCGGATGCGCATGCGGGAAAGAGCATTGTGTTCCGCGGGGAGGACTGGTCCACGAAAGGGGACTGGTGCGGGAGGTATGGCCTGACGCGCGCCACGCTGTGCGCCATGAATGCCCCCATGAACAATTCCGAGTTTAAAGCCAAGCAATTACCTGTCCGCATGGAAACGAGCGCCGAAGACCCTAAATGGAAACGAGTGTATCCCTGTTATTGGATTCAGGGACTGATGGGGCTCAACCGCAATCAGGGAGATGGATTGCGCTGGTGGGTACAAAGCGCCAATGTGGCAGGAAACCGCAATGTTCTCTTTGACCCCAGTGATTCCACAAGAACAGAGGCGGAATGGGACGACCACGGGGAAGTATATCCGTCCTTTGTGGACGGTCCCGGTATATGGGTAACTGTGGAAGTGCCGGAAGGGGTTCATGAAATAGCCCTGTATTTCTATAATCCCAACGGATATCTTCAAAATGAATCCAGGCGGGATTATGTGGTAGAAGCCCGGAGGCATCCTTTTTCTTCTTCCATTCAAAGCCTGTTCGATAACAAAGCGGATATTGAAATTGGGAACCGCACTAAAAAAGGGAAGATGCTTGCCGCTTCTATGGAGCAATGGCAGTCGTTCCCGGTGGAAGCGCGTACGCGCGTTTCCAGGTTTGCGGGGTCCGGAGTTTACAAGCGCTTCATGTGCAGAAAAGGCGGCGTATACTTGTTCCATATTTGCAGGAACGGTTCCTTCAATACTATTTTAAATGGGGTATTCATCAATGCGCTTCTTCCTCTGGAAATGAGAACGCCTGATGAATTGCCTTATTATGTTGATGGATTATTTGCAGGCATTATTCCTTCCCCCGAGAGAGTTCATTCTTCTGTTGCCGGGCCGGAGGAGAAGGTTCTTCTCAATCAACTGCTCACTCTCCAGTATCAACCACGGTATGTTACGCCCGCAGGATGTTCCTGCTTGAACAGGTACATTCTTTCCTCATTCCGTGAGGCGGTTGAAGGAAAGAAAAAAAGCAGGTGCTTGGAAGACTGGTTTCAATGGGAAGCCAGAATTTACTCTCCCGATGTACGTTCTTCTTTTGACCAGACCATGGCGGCTGTGTGGGACCAGTGTCAGATTTATTATCCGGATCTCAGATCCAGGGAATGTGTTCCGAATGCCCCGGGCACGATACCTTTTTCCGTAAATGAAGTTTATTTGATGGATAAGCTGGATATTGATTGGAGGCAATATCGAGATGATGCCGAACAACCTCCTGTGAAATCAGTTCAAGAGATGAAGAAACACCTTGAAAATGAATCACAAAAGAAAACGACAACATGAATAATAAAATGATATTGGCTGCGGGAATCAGTCTGTTGAGCATGAACGTGCTCAACGGAGAGATTACCGGGGAGCATACCATGTGGTCAGGAACTCATCTGAATTATGATGGGGTTTCCATTATTAATAAGCCGGCGCTTCCCCAAAAGGGAGTGGAAGCAAAAAAAGGTGTAAAAAATGCCTACAATATTATGCCGGGTAAAGTGACGGTGATTACAAGCCTCAATAAAAATCCTCAGGAAAAACAGGAATGGCTGTACAAAAAAATACATGAAGTACGGATATCCATGACTGGAGATATATATGTAGCGCTGATATTCGCCGATACGAAGAATGATGTCCCCTTCGCCTATGATCCAAATAAATTTGGAACATCGGGAACCCTTTATTCACAAGTCTATATCACGGCCCTGCACAAGGTGACTAAAATGGAGAATAAAAGTGATTTCGGGACCAGCGGAAAGGATGAAGACCCTACTTTTACTTTAGTTAAGAAAATATGACCGGCATTCCGGCGGTATGATGCGGAGGTTTTATTCCTTATCCGGAAAGCGATAAAACTTCAAACAAGGGTTTCCGTATGGCAGGGGCCCTTGTTTTTTAGAGTTGGATATATAGCAAACAGAGGCTGTTCCGCACCTTGCTGGCGGAACAGCCCCTGAATGGAGTTTTCTGTAATTTAGGAAGCTCAGGCCTTTTTTCTGCGGCGCATCAGCAGGGCCGTGAGGCCCAGCAGGCTCAGCGTGGCCGTGCCGGGTTCCGGTACGGCCAGGCCGGTGAAGGTCAGGCTTCCGTTGTTGTAGGTAACGCCGTCCCAGATCAGGTTCTGGCCGTTCTGCGTCAGCGTGAGCAGCGCATCCCAGTCAATGTCGCCCGCAAGGGAGGTGCCTTCACCCAGCGTGATCAGGTCAATCGTCAGGGGGGAAGTGAGGTCCAGCACCAGGTCGCTGCCCAGGTTAAGCGTCAGGCCGCCGGTCACGTTGAGGGTGGATGTTCCCTGCATGTCGATCAGCGCCGTATTGAAGCTGGAGATGTTCAGCGTAGCGTTGTTCAGCGTGGCCGAGGTGGAGCCGGAAAGCGTCAGCACCTGGCCCGTGGAGATCATGGGTGCGCCGGGAGCATTCCCCAGAACCACCGTTGAGTTGTTGATGGCGGCGTTTCCCGTCAGGCCGACGGTGAGGTCCTTGGGAGCGGAAACGCTGCCCAGGTTCTGGATGGTTCCCGTTTGGAGCGTGATGGCGTTGGCAAGGGCCTGGTTGTTGGCATTGAGGGTTCCTCCCTGTACCAGCACGGAACCCTGGCCAAGGGCGGTTGCCGAGTTGGTCTGAAGCGTTCCCTGAACGATAGCAGTGCCTCCGGTGTACGTGTTGTTGCCGGAGAAAACAACCGTGGAACTGTTTTTGTTCACCTTCACGCTCATCTGGTGGGAAGCGTCCTTGTCGGAAATGACGGAGGAAATGGTGAAGTTGTTGCTTCCGCTGGAACCGTTGGTAACCAGCAGTTCCCCTTCACCGGTGATCGTTCCGCCAAGGTTGGTGGCGTTTCCGTAAAGGGAGCCGGAGATGGTCACGCCGGCCCCGGCGGCGTCAACGGTGATGTTGGCGTTGATCGGGGTGTCCGCACCGAAGGCCTTGCAGTTGAGCATCTCAAACGTGGAGCCGGCTTTCATCAGCATGTCCGGAGTTCCTCCCAGCTGGGTGCCCACATTGTTCAGGCTCAGCTTGGCGTTTTGTCCGATGGTGATGGATTCAAACGTATAGGAGGTGTCACTGCCGGACAGGTTGACCGTGCCGGCGTCAATGATCAGGTGGGCGATGTCGGATGCGTGGGAGGCGTCAATGGTGCCCGTGCCGTCCGTTACCTTGCGGACCGTCAGGGTGCTGTCCGCATGGGTGATGGGAATCAGCGTTCCCCCTTCAAAGGTGTATTCCACGTCCCCGGCTCCGGTAAGGTTGAGGGATGTTGCGGAATGCGCCCAGGAGTCGTTGGCATTGTAGCTGGCCGCCGCCATGGTCAGGGCTCCGGCGAAGGTCCAGTTGGGGTTGTCCGTCGTGATGGAGGCGTTTTCCCCCAGCGTCAGGGAACCCGTGTAGAGGGAAGTGGAGTCTCCCGTGATGGAGATGGAGGCATTGTCCCCCAGTGCCAGGCTGCCGGAACCGGAAAGGCCTGTCAGGGTGTTGGTCCCGTTCATGATGACGGAGCCGGCACCGTCAAGGGTGGCGTTTCCGGATACGCTGGAAGACACGGTCAGCGTGGTTCCTTCCGCCGCGCGGAGGATGCCGGGGCCGGACAGGTTCAGGCTGCCGCCGGAAATGGTCAGGTTGCCTCCGGTCAGAAGGATGGCGTCCGTCCGGCGCGTTTCTCCGTCCGCAATGGTCAGTGCGCCCGGTCCGTTGGTGACGTTAATGGAAGCGTAGGTCCCGGCTCCGTCAGCGGCATCTGTCCATGCGGCGTTCCCCAGTTGGGAGGCCGTCCATTCGGAGGAAGCAGTCCCGTCCAGCGTGGCGGTGATTTTAACGCCGTCATAGGTATTGACGATCTGGATGCCCGCAATGCATCCGCGGGTGCCTGAACCGGAGGTGTTCGATGGAGCGGTGATGGTCAGGTTGGGGGAAGTCTGGCCGTCCACATACAGCGTGTTGGTTCCTTCCACTGCCTGGCCGAAGGTTCCCGTTGCCCCCCATGCCCCGGAGCCGG
Organism: Akkermansia muciniphila; assembly: GCF_002884975.1. Lineage (NCBI taxonomy): Bacteria > Pseudomonadati > Verrucomicrobiota > Verrucomicrobiia > Verrucomicrobiales > Akkermansiaceae > Akkermansia > Akkermansia muciniphila. Next base: position 4,301 of record NZ_PJKB01000005.1, read on the forward strand.
GCGCAGTGGAGGTGCCGTTCCAGGTGTAGGAAACGCCGTTGACGGTCTTGGCGGAGAAATTGCCGTTGGCCGTGTCTGTGTTGCAATAGATGTAGACGCCGTAGGTCAGGAAATCAACGCCGCTGACATTGATGGTGATGCCGCTGCCGTCGTCCAGGTAGCCCTTCAGCATCTGGCCGTCCCCGGTGGAGGGAGTGTCGCCGCCTCGCCAGGTGTTTTTGCTGGACCAGGTGACAGTTGCTCCGGTGGCGTCTCCGCTGTTGTTCTTCAGATCCTGGGCCGTGGACTGGGAGGCTCCGCTGAATTGGTTCCAGTTGGAGCCAAGGACCGGGTCAAGCCCCGCAGTGGAGGAACCCGTAATGGTGCCGTTTGATTCGTTGGTGCCAAAATTGATGCTGATGCTTTCTCCGGCAGCCTGGGACTGGGAGGCGAGAGTCCCGAAGAAGGCTGCTGCGACAAGCCATGCTGTTAGTTGGTGAGGCAAATGAGGTTGCATGAAATTAATACTGTAGTAATTTAAATTATTCCATTCAAATCCAGGAGAAAAGAGACTCCTGCAATACCCGGTTCTTATCGGATTCCGAATCCGCTGCAATGTCTTGAACACATAAATATCAAGACGGTCAGATGGTTATCATTTAATTCATTTTTTCATTAATTGCTATTCCTCCAACTTTTCCAAATCCAAATTCTCCTAACATGTTTTAAACCAAACTTTCCTGTTGACTTCGGATTCGGAATTCGATGTTGATGAATGTCGGGAAGAGCATTTTTGAAAGAAGAAAAAACGGTTGGGCGCCGCTTTTGAGTTAGTCTCCTGCATTTTTCTGTCCGGGTACAGGAAGGGACTTTGTTTTGGGATTTTCTAAACCGTAATAATTTTTATAACTAACATATATTAAACGATTTATGTGGTTTACTGTAAGCTGATTGTGTGATTTTGCAATTGGGTAAAGTTGAGAATAAATTGGAAATGGGGTTGACGTTATCAAAATACGATAATATTCTCACATAATAATCAGGAAATAATTGGTTATGTTAATTAAATTCAAACATTTCATAGGAACGCTCGTATTGGTTTTCCCCCTGCTGGGGGGATGGTCCGCAGGGGAAGTTAAATCCGTCCAGGTGCCGGATCAACTGCCGGAATGCCCGGTGCGGTTTATTCGCGGCACCCTGGTGGCCGGTGACGGCGCTATCTGGGCCGTGGGGGAAAAGGAAAGCATTTACCGTCTCCAGGTAGGGGACGGGGCTTATGAGAAGTCCTGGCTCAATATGGATTATTAT
>NZ_PJKB01000006.1 GCF_002884975.1 Akkermansia muciniphila
GGCGCGGTAGTCCTTGCCCTCCGGGTAGGCTCCGATCACGGGCGGCTTGCCCCATTTGATTGATACGCCGTAGTAGGCGATGAAAAGGGCGTCCGGGTCCGCCTCGCCATAATAGCCCTGCCTTTCCTTATTCTCTTCAGGTCCGGTGTTGTTTTTCCACATGTCAGCCGGGAACTTTATTTTATCTATCAGCGGTTTTTCCCAGGCGCCCCAGTTGAGGTTCAGCACGGCGGGCATCGTCTTGGAGAAAATGGCGGGGTCCGCCGTGTTCTGGCCGTTCAATGTGGTGGATTGCCCCATTTGTTCCGCTCTCATGAGCCCGGCCCCCATCGTGAAAGTCCCCAGCTTTTTGGAACTGGAGCCGAACTCTTCCGTATATTTATGGCTGAGAATGTGGTCGGAGGGAGTCCGGTCGGAGGTCGTGCCGGACCAGCCTTTCAGGTCGTCGTAATTCTGGGCGAAAATGGCGGAGGCCATGAATGGGTCTCCGTTCAGGTACTTGTTGCCGTCAAAGTTCTGGTACTTCAGGCCGGAGTACATGTTGACGGAGTAGCCGGTGGTCTGGGCGGAATCCAGGGACCAGCCTTCCTTCATGGCGAAGTTATCCGTTTTGATGTCGTTTTTATTGATCTTGGCCCGGTAGACAGAGTTGTTGTTGAAGGGGTTTGACATATCGTCAATCAGGGGAATCGGTTGGGCGAAGATAACGATTTCCCCGGCTTTCAGGGTGGACGGGTTGCCCTTGTTGGTTGAACCGTCCGACTGGTAGGTGACCTTGTCCCGAAAAGACGCGCCGAAGTCCGCCACCTGGCGGTCATTTTTGTTTACGGCATTTTGAACGTAGGGGGTCAGGGGGTGTTCCGTGTAATTGCCCATGGCGCCTACGCCACCACCGTTCTTGATGTTGTGGGAAAACATCATGGGCATGAAGCGGTGCTCGCCGAAGTAGGCTCCCCATACTTCACCGTTAGCACCCTGGAATTTCATGTCCACGTTGTACGGGTTCCACCACACATAAACGGGAATGACGGAAAAGGCCAGGTTGATGAATCCTCCGTTCACGGAGGGGTTCTGTCCATTGGTCCCGCCGAATCTGGCATACTGGACGCCCACGAAAGAGTAGAAGCGCAGCAGGATGGGGTGGCGCATGTACGTGTAGCGGTTGTCCATCATTTCCATGCTCGCCGTGGCGTCGGAGGCCACTAGCGTGCTGGGCGTGCGACCGTCCCACTGCAATGCCGCGGAAGCGTCCTGGCCTTCCCTTCTGGTGGAGGAGTCCCACACATTGGCCCACAGGTAAAGCTGGTTCCAGGAGCCGATCGGGCGGTTCTGCTCGGTCGGGCTTCCGTCTTCCGACGTGTACGGGCGCAGGCCGATGTCCGCGTTGTCTCCCCGGAATTCTTCAGGCAGTTTTTCTTGGGAAAACATGATATTCAAGTCTTTCTTCAATCCACCGAATTTAGAATCCGATTTTTCATATAGAGATAATAATATGAGATATTAAGAGCAGAATTTCATAAAAATACATGATTCGCGGCTTATCCTTTATTCATGCCGCTTCTTACTCTATTCATGATGCCTCCGGCATGCTGGTTTGGACCAATTTTGAGCTTGCATGCACTACCCCTTTTTTGTATTGACTAGAGTTAAGAATTGGCTCTTCGCACCTTCGTGACAGAGGGGGGTTTTATATCTTCAACTTGAACGGAAAAGTGCACGCCGGAACACACCATTTTTCATGAAGACTAAGCTTTTCACTAACCGTCCCGTCAAGCATGTCAGCAAGGGGTTTGCCCTGATTGCCACCATCACGCTGATGATGCTCCTGGCCCTCCTCAGCGTTGGCCTTCTGACTATTGCCTCCTCACAGGTCCGCATTTCCGAAAAGCAGCTTTTTGCTGCGGAAGCCAAATCCCTCGCCAAGCTTTCCCTGGAAGTAGCCCTGGGCCAGCTTCAGTGTGAACTGGGACCGGACCAGCGCGTTTCCGCCAACTCAGGCATCCTTTCCTCCGGAACCAGTGAAGGAAGTGCGCCATACATCCTGGGTGTCTGGAACAGCTGGGACACGTGGCTCAACAAAAACAACTCCCAGGGCATGACCATTTCTTCCACTTATGATACGGGAAGAAAGGCCATGTTCCGCCGCTGGCTCATTTCCGACCCTGACCTGCGCAGGCTCAGTTCCCTGGAAGCCGGAAAGAACCTGCTGGGCAAGCGTTCTCTGACCAATCAGAACCTCCGCAGTATCCCCCTGGTGAATCATGGCACGGTGGGAACGCCCGTAGGCTCTAAAAACCAGGACAATAAGGAAATCTACGCCCGCCTGGTGCGCGTGGATGACTACTCCAAGGCCATGGGACTGAAAAAGAACGCCAACTCGCGTAAATACATTGCCTGGTGGGTAACGGGAGAAAACCAGAAGGCGCGCATCAACCTGATGCCTCACGCCTCGGAAGAAAGCACGGACGCTCTGACGGTTCTGCGTTCTACATGGGACACGCCGGGCCCCGATTTGGAACCCCTCAACCTTTCTTCCGTAATGACGTCGGGTTCCGGAAACGACATGTCCGCCGTCAGAAAACTCATTTCTCTTGATTCCCTGTTAGCTAATAACAAAAATGGCCGCTTGAAGGATTTGGGAGAGGTTTATCATGACATTTCCCTGGTTTCTTCCAGTCTGCTCACGGATTCTAAATTCGGAGGTCTTAAAAAAGATCTTAACATTATGTTTTCCCAGGACAAATTGCCTGAAGACTTCCGGGGAGACAATGCGGACATCGGTCTGCGCCCGTACACCTCCGAGGACGGCAACCCCACGGAACAAACGCGCCCGATCGGCTCCTGGAACCAGCTCTACCTGTGGGCCAACGTGTGGGATTCTTCTTCCAAAAAAGATGGGCAGGACGCTTCCGCGGCATTGCAGTGGGACGGCCGTACTCCCAGCACGCTGATAGCGGCTGACGCCGCGGCGAACATGGAGATGATGGACAACCGCTACACGTACATGCGCCACCCCATCCTGCTGCGCTTCTACTCCTTCGTGGGGATTCAGTACATCAAGCACGGCAACAAGCACCCCAACCGCGGCGGCTGGATTGACTTGCGTATTTCCGTGATCCCGGTGTACGTGTGGTGGAACCCGTACAACGTGGACATGAAATTCCAGGGAGCGTCTGGAGAACCCTGGGGCGGCTACTTCGGCGAACACCGCTTCATGCCTCTGCTGCTTTCCCACAACATTAAATTTGCGTGGAATTCCCTGGATGACGGATTGCTCGCCAATCACGCCGAATCCACGCTGGTTCCCTACCCCAAAAATGTATCTTACAATAACCGGCAGGTAGCCGACTTTGGCGCTTCCTTCAATACCACGGCCAAGCTTGGGGGCGGGGGCGCTCCGGACAAGAGCGGCCCATCAACGCTCAAAGCCGGTGAAATCGTTGTCTTCGCCCAGCCCGTCGTCTCCAACATTGTTCACGGCAATGAAGTTTACCAGGCAAAAAACAATGACAAGGACTTTGCTCCGGACAGATTCCCTCTCAAGGAAGGCTGGGACCAGAGTCCGGGGCAGGTCAGCTCCTATGCCGTTAACCTGACGGACGGCCTCCGTTATGAACTGCTGGACGGGAGCGGTTATAACCAGAATGGCATAGCCAAGGCCTCCGTCGTCTTTGCGGAGAATACGGGGCAGCTCACTGATACTCCCAAGGATCATGTCCTTGCTGTCAAATACAGTGAGAATGCCTCAAACACTGCTCTCGGGACGTTCGTCACGACTGCCGGCCTGATGGAACCCAGGAAGATGAATTCCAAGTCCGCCCGCAACGGCCAGAATACGGCGGAAATTGATATCTTTTCCAAGGTGATGCCGAATATCCTCAATATCAACTGGGGCGCCTGGGAAAAACCGTTGATCGACATGGTCAAGTTTCCGGCTGATCTGTGGCAGGATAATGAAGGCAACAATGAAGAAGCCAAAAAAGCCGGGGAATATGGTACGCCATCACAGGATTCCACCTTCATCGCCTACTACGGCGTATCAATCAAATGGGGCAAGCCGCCCGTGATCGGAGCCTACCCGGAGGGCAAGGACTACCGCGCCAAGACTTGGCAGCACTCCAGCCCCCTTTTCTGGGGGAGCCAGATGCCCACCGCCTCCG
>NZ_PJKB01000007.1 GCF_002884975.1 Akkermansia muciniphila
GCCGTCTCTCCCGTTTCCGGGGAGGTGGCGGTTGCCACGTCCGGCGGCGTATCCATCTATGATCCCGGAAATGATTCATGGAAGACGCTGGACCGGTCCACGGGCCTGGTGGAGGACCAGGCGGCTTCCGCCGCTTTTGATTCCAAAGGGAATCTGTGGCTGGCTTATGCGGTCGGGGGCATCTCGTATTCGGCACGCAAGTCAGGATACATGCAGTGGAAGAACGTGCAGGCGCCGTGGTACTGGGACGTCAAGCAGTTTGCCCGGCAGCCGTACCAGCCATATGGGGAGGGCCTGCCTTCCAACGCCT